>JAISXC010000142.1 GCA_031270875.1 Desulfovibrio sp. | reverse complement strand
GGAAAAACGCGCACATCCTCGGGCGTGTTCATCCAGGGGGCCGGAGGCGTCCTGGCCGGGGCGAACGAATGCCTTTTTGTCCCGCAGGCCGCGAGCAGGAAGAGGCAAAACAGAAAGAGGAACTCACGGAAGAAAGAGTTGTGCATCAGCATGGCGTCCTAAGGTGATGCGAAAAGCCCCACGAGGGGCTTTTCGCATCGTCGTGACCGGGCCGGACGCGGTCAAAAGCCGAAGCCGTCGCCGTCGGACCCGGAGGCACCGAAACCGAAATCGACCGGCACGGCGCTCTCCCCGGCGGGCGCGTTTTCCCCGTCGCCGGCCGTGATCGCCGCGCCGGCGGCGACGCCGCCCGCAGCGAATCCTTTGAGGCCGTCCTTGAGGCCATCCTTGATAGCGTCCTTGATGCTCCGCATCAATTCGTCATGATCCACGGCCACCTTGCCCTGAAATCCGGCCGCCTGCCTGCGCAGACCGCCCAGGTCCGTATTCACGGATTTGATTTTATCCTCAAGGTCGTCGCATCTTTTCTGCAGGGCGACGGACTTGGCTTCCAGAGGCTCAAGAACGCGAACGCGCTCTTCCAGCCCGGCGGCGGCGGCCGTCTGCGACTGCAGGCTTTTGAAGGAATCCGCCAGGCAGTCCAGCGCCTGGTCGGCCATGGCCCTGACACGGCCGTCCATCGGGGTCAGGGAGACATTGTCGCCGAAAAGCCTTCTGCCTTTGGCGATGAATGCGTCCCATGACATGTCCTCCTTCCATTCCAGTTCGGAAAATTTCGGGTACAGACGCGCCAGCCAGGCAGCCGCGAACGGCCCGGCCGCCCTGGCGCACTGGTCGCAGGCAAGGGAGCGCCCGGTGACATACCCGGCTATATCCTTGATATCCACGCCTCCCTTGCCCGCCACGAGAGCAAGAACGCTTTCCACAGGAAATACCTTACGATCTGTATCGGACATGACGGCCTCCTCAGCTTCTTCCGTACATGCGGACATAAACAAGCGCCGCAATACGGTAAACAAAATGCCCCAGTTTGGACCAGGGAAGATAGGCGAAAAGCATCCAGACAAACACCAGATGGAAATAATAGGCCACAAAAGCGGGCTTCAGCGCGTCCGCCAGTCGGAAAGACTGTGACAGAATGCCGGTTACGGCCACAAGCCAGATAATGCCCAAAAGATACCAGTCATAAAAACTGGAGGCGTGGTTTGCGCGGTCGAGCGACAGGCGCCTCCAGGTCAGCGCGGCAAGCCCGCAAAGCATCAGCAGGGCGCCGACATTGGCCAGAATCTTGATCGGGAACGTCAGCGGCATGGGCGTGTGTATTTCAACAGCCGGTATGATTTTGCCTCCCCAGTGCCCCAGGGCGACGACGGCCGTCACAAGGGCCAGAATGGCAAAGCTGTATACCAGAAGCATATGGCCGAACCTGCGGTTGGCCGCCGCCTTGCCCGTGACGGGCCCGTCCTCGCAATCGCCGAACTTGCGATGCGTGACGACTTCATCCATCAGCACGCCTGCAAGATGGCAAATCCAGGACTTCCTCCTGCCGATGACGAGCAGTTCGCCTTCAGGTCTGAACATTTTCCAGAGTTTGCGCACTCCGCGATAGAGAATAAAGCAGGCGCCGAAAAAAGTGATCATGAATACGGGGTCAATGGTGTAATCCCCGTAGAATATTTCACCGAACACAATGCGCCCGTCCGCGGCGCGCGGGAACCAGCCGCCCTTGCAGACGGCGCGTATGGACCAGATGACCAGCCAGAGCACGGCCGGAATGAGAAAGAGGCAGGGCAGACCGGAGGCCCTGCTCATCCATTTGCCCACAATGGAAGGCTCGGTCAGATCCTTGTAAATCATGTTGCGGGCGGCGGCCATGGTATCCGCCGGGCGTGCGCCGCGCGGACAGAGATCGGAGCAGTTGCCGCAGTTGTGGCAAAGCCAGAGATCCGCGTCCCGCATCAGCTTGTCTTTCAATCCCCAGGAAGCCCATGCCATTTCCTTTCGCGGATAGGGCGCGTTGGCCGGAGCAAGCGGACAGGCGACCGCGCAGGTGGCGCACTGGTAGCAGCGCTTGAGACTGTCGCCTCCCGCCTCCTGAAGCTCCCGAACAAAATTCACATCCGGCTTGAGGGTATATTGTGCCATTTACGCCAACCTCCTACATGCCCTTGAACGGATTGGGCCCCATGTCCATGATGCGGCCGACGAAGCCGTCAATCAGGGAGGGAACCTTGTCATACTCATCAATGGCCACTTCAAGCTGCTCCACCCGCTCCGGCTGCACGCCGAGCCGGTCCAGGGTTTCGGCGATATTTTCCTTGCGTTTGGCGCATATCTCCGAACCCTTGACAAAGTGGCATTGATAATCATCGCCGTACTTGCATCCCAGCAGCATGACGCCGTCAAACCCCTTGCTCATGGCGTCCGACACCCAGATGGCATTGACGGAACCCAGGCAGCGCACGGGTATGACGCGCACATGGGGGCTCCACGCCCCGCCGCGCATGCCGGCCATGTCCAGAGCCGGATAGGCGTCGTTTTCACAGGCAAGGATGAGTATTCGCGGACCTCCTTTCCTGAAGTCCTTGGGCACGACAACCTCGCGTATCATGGAGCCTATCTGGTCAATATTGTAATTCGCAAAGGAAATCACGCGTTCCGGGCAGGCCCCGAAGCAGGTGCCGCAGCGACGGCAGCGCGCGGGATTGGGTTTTGGGGTGCCTTTTTCGTCATCATCAAGGGCGCCGAAGGGGCACTCCTCCGTGCAGCGTTTGCATTGCGTGCAACGCACAAAATTGAACACGGGATAGGAAGCGTCGCCGGAGCGCGGATGCACCGCCACGCCGCGCGAAGCGGCTTCTATGCACTGCGCGGCCTTGAGCACCGCGCCTCGCGCGTCTTCCTCGCAGGCGTCCATTGTCATGGGCTGGCGCGCGCAACCCGCGGCGTAAACGCCGGTGCGTCTGGTTTCGTACGGGAAACAGATGTAGTTTGAATCGGCAAAACCGTCAAAAAGCCGCAAATCGGGAAAATCCGGCCCCTGGCGGTAATCGAACTGCACCACGGCCTCTTTGGCGGTTGTGGGAACCATGCCTGTGGGAAGGACGACCAAATCGACCTCAAGGTCAAAATCCATGCCCAGCAGGGTGTTTTTGCACTCAATCACAACCTGGCCGCCGCCGTCGCGAACGGCGGTCACGTCGGCCCTTGTCATCATGATTCCAAGGCGCTCCTGCATCTTTTTGTAAAAACGCTCCAGTATGCCGGGAACCGTCATGTTTTTGTACAGTATGAACGCCTGCGTCGCGTCGTCCGTCCGCTCGCAGACGCTGTTGGCAAGGCGCAGCATGCCGACGCTGTTCACCGCGTTGGAATAGGCGAGATGCCTGATGCTCTCAAGGTCTTCCTTGACAAATTTTTCAACGGCTTCCTCCGCTTCCGCTCCCGCGGGCTTTCCGGCTTCGTCCCCCTCCTCCGGCGCGGCCTCGCGCGCGGCGTCCTCGGCCAGGGTGGTGTCAAGCACAAAGGCGATGCGCCGGGCCGAAACACTGCCGGCAAGCAGCATCTTGCCGAATTGGGCGGCGCTGACCACAAGAGGCAGCCTGCCCAGGCCCATGGGGGCAAGATATTTGTCGTCCAGGGCTTTCCAGCCGGTCGCCACAATGACGGCGCCGACCTCAACACTGACAGGCCCCTGCCCCGTGTCGATGGTTGCCCTGAACTCGCCCGGCTGCCCGCCGAGCGTCCGCATCCGGGCATCCAGATACACGGTGATTTTGGGATTGCCCGTCACCGCGCTTATTTTCATATTCAAATTGGCGGCCTGTTTGTCCGTCCAGTCAGGGGCGAGCGGTGAGCAAACGGGAATGTTGACCGCCGCCCCGCCGAGCTGGCCGGACTTTTCCACCAGAATCACCTCATAGCCTGTGGCGGCGGCTTCCGCGGCGGCCGCAAGCCCCGACACGCCGCCTCCTATGACCAGTACGCGCGCGACGCCGGCAACGGCGGCGGAATCGGGCAATTCGCTCTTCTGCAGCTTCACCACACCCATGTTCACATAGTCGCGGGCCATTACGGCAAGATCCCCGGGCGCGCCGGAGGAAAAGTCAGGCGGGCCGCCGTCGGGATTTTTATAGGAGAGCACGCACTGCTCACGCAGATTGACGTGCTCCACCTGCGCCGGAAGGCGACAGACATCGCATTCCGCTCTGGGGGACGCGCCGCACAGCAGAACGCCGTCCAGTTTTCTGTCCGCTATGTCGGCCTTGATCTCTTCCACGGCCCAGGCAAGCACGGGGAATGTTTTGACAACCGGGACAAGTTCGCCCCATTTTTCGCGCGTCTGCGCCGCCAGAGCCTCCACGTCGAGACCCCCGCCAATGTTCTGCATATCAAAATAGACGCCGATTTTTCCGGCCATGCCTACCTCCCTCTCACCGTTTGCACCGCTTTCAGGGCGGCGGATGTGCCGGACTGCGCGGTGCGCGCGACATCCAGAGGCATGCGTGCGCAGCCGGCGGCAAAGATGCCGGCCTCTTCACCCCCCGCGACAAAGCCGTCTTCATCCAGCGACAGGGGCAAAGGCGGATTTTCGCCGGCGAGCGAGGGTTGCATGCCCGTGGCCAGCACCGCAAGATCATAGGTAAGGGTCAATTTTTCACCGCGCACGGCGTCCTCGGCCGTGAGCGCCACTCTGTCGCCTTCCGCCTGAACAACATCCGCCACCTTGCCTTTGACAAAAGACACATTCGGCTGGGCTCTGACTTTTTCGAGCACGTTCACATAGCGGCCCGGCGCGCGCAAATCAATATAATACACGGTAATCCCGACATTCGGATTCTGCTCCGAGAGATACAGGCATTGTTTGAGCGTCGCCATGCAGCAGATATAGGAACA
>JAISXC010000123.1 GCA_031270875.1 Desulfovibrio sp. | reverse complement strand
GGCCGGCGGGGAGGTCCTTGAACTCAGAACGGACGCGGAGCACATACTGCTGGGCGGCGGGGGCGACGACGCCATCGCCGGCTCCGGCGAGGACATCCTCTACGGCGGCGCGGGCGACGACGCCATCACCGCGGGCGACGCCTTCACCGGCGCCATTTACGGCGGCGCGGGCGACGACGCCATAACCGTCGGCTCCGGAGACGCCGCCCTTTACGGCGGCGCGGGCGACGACGCCATCACCCTGGGCGCGGGCTTCACCGGCACGGCCTACGGCGGCGTGGGCAACGACATCTTCGTGCTCAGCAGCGGCGCCGACCCGGCCCTTGTGGACGGCGGCGAGGGACTTGACTTCCTGCTGGGCGCGCAGAGCCTGGAATCCGCGGAGGACATGCTGAACAGCGGCACGCTGACGGGCATGGACGTCGTGGTCATCGGCCCGTCCTCCGGCATCACGACCGTGGAGAATCTGGCGGACTACGGCATCACGGTGAGCGACGGCAACAAGGTGGTGCTTGACGAAAGCTGGACCCGGGCCGGAGACAAGATCGGAACCTGGGAAGTGCAGGAGAACTACGACGCCTACACGACGACGACCGAGAGCGGGGACCTGACCCTGCTGGTGGCCAAGACGGCGACGGAGACAAGCACCGGATAGACAAAACCGGACAATCCACGTCATGGCGGGGGATTTCCCCCGCCATGACGCAGGCCGCAATCCCACACAGGCGTATCTTCAGCGGCGAAAAACACCCGCCGCCGAATGCGGCGTGCATCATATCCTGAATGATTTCCACAAAAATGTGTTTTATTCGGTTTCCCCCGCCCTTTTCGCCGATTCTGTCGCTTTTGAATAATCTTCCGAAATTTCGCCACATTGCCGTGGCTCCCGCCCTGTTTTCCCCGGAAAATATCATACATAAATGTAAGCTCTAAAAAAGCCCGTTCTTTCTCCTCTCTTTTTTTGTCCTGAATTTCCGGCATATTGCGTTGAATGCCGCGAGCGCTGCCCCGCTGGCACGGCATTTGCTCTGAAGTATGGCGGCGCGACCGGCGGAAGGCGCGAACTTTCGGCACAACTGAGGAGAACAGGCCATGAGACAGGTTGCAATCTACGGCAAGGGCGGCATCGGAAAATCCACCACAACGCAGAATCTGAACGCCGGGCTCGCCTCCATGGGAAAAAACATCATGATCGTCGGCTGCGATCCCAAGGCGGATTCCACCCGCCTCATTCTCGGCGGGCTGGCCCAGACCAGCGTGCTGGACACCCTGCGCGAGGAGGGGGAGGACATCGAGCTGGATCTCGTGCTGAAAAAGGGCTTCGGCGGCATACGCTGCGTGGAGTCCGGCGGGCCGGAACCGGGCGTGGGCTGCGCCGGGCGGGGCATCATCACCTCCATCAACCTGCTTGAGCGCCTCGGCGCCTATACCGACGATCTGGACTACGTTTTTTACGACGTGCTGGGCGACGTGGTCTGCGGCGGCTTCGCCATGCCCATACGCGAGGGCAAGGCGCGGGAAATCTACATCGTGTGCAGCGGGGAGATGATGGCCCTGTACGCGGCCAACAACATTTCCAAGGGCATACGCAAATACGCCAATACCGGCGGCGTGCGCCTGGGCGGGCTTATCTGCAACAGCCGCAAGGTGGACGGCGAGGCCGAGCTGGTTTCCGCCGTGGCCAGGGAGCTGGGCACCCGGATGATACACTTTGTGCCGCGCGACAACATGGTGCAGCGGGCGGAAATCAACAAGAAAACCGTCATCGAGTACGACCCCGGCTGTTCGCAGGCCGACGAGTACCGCGCCCTCGCCCGAAAAATCGACGGCAACGACATGTTCGTCATCCCCAATCCCCTGACGCAGGACAGGCTGGAGGCCCTGCTGATGGAGCACGGCATTCAGGACGCCTGAGACGGGACGCCGGTTTTCGGCCGAAAGACAACCGCAAACATTCTGGAGAAATCGCATGTTGATGATTCGCGCCATTGTGCGCCCGGAAAAAACCAACGCCCTGCTCACGGAACTGCTCAACGCGGGGTTTCCCGCGGTGACGAGGCTGGACGTTTACGGCCGCGGCAAGCAGAAGGGCATTACCGTCGGTGAAATCCGCTATGACGAACTGCCCAAGCAGATGCTGCTCATGGTGGTCAACGACGCGGACAAGGACGACGTCATCAGCGTCATCCTGCGCACGGCCAGAACGGGAGAGGGGCACCTCGGCGACGGGCGGATTTTCGTCTCCCCCGTGGAGGAGGCCTGGACGGTCAGCACCGGAAAAGCCGGGCTGTAAACACGGAGCGACGCCATGAAGGAAGTTGTGGCCATACTGCGCAGCGCCAGGGTGAACCATACCAAAAACGCCCTGACGGCGGCGGGATTTCTGGGCTTTTTCTGCGCCGCCTGCCTGGGGCGCGGCAAGAAGCTGATTGACCCGGGGCTGCTCAGGCTGATCATGGACAGCGGCAGCCTGCCCCTGACGGCGGCGGGCGAAACCATGACGGAATCCACGCGCCTCATCCCCAAGCGCCTGTTCTCCCTGATTGTGCCCGACGAGCGGGTCAGGGACGCCGTGGACGTCATCATCGCCGTCAACCAGACGCAAAACCCTGGGGACGGCAGGATCTTCGTCCTGCCGGTCATGGAATCGTACAGCGTGCGCCTGGGCGAAAAGGCGGACATACTATGACGGGGGTACCGCGATGGACGTAAAATCCGAAATACTGGGCCGGTATAACGCGAAGGTGTTCAAAAACCGCAAGGATCACATCCTGCGGGTGCAAAACGCGGGCGGCCCGCAGGAAATAGCCGCCAACGCCCGCGCCGTGCCGGGCGTCATGACCAACAGGGGCTGCTGCTACGCCGGCTGCAAGGGCGTCGTGCTGGGCCCCATACGCGACGCGGTGACCATAACCCACGGCCCCATAGGCTGCGGATTCTACTCCTGGGGCACGCGGCGCAACAAGGCCCGCCCCGGCCCGGACGGCAAAAACTACATCCAGTACTGTTTTTCCACCGACATGCAGGAGCCGGACATCGTTTTCGGCGGCGACAAGAAGCTGCGTCAGGCCATACGGGAGGCGGTGGAAATATTCCGCCCCGAAACCGTGTTCATCTGCTCCACATGCCCGGTGGGCCTCATCGGCGACGACATCCACGCCGTGGCGGCGGAATCGGAAAAGCTCTACGGCATCACCTGCGCGGCCTTTTCCTGCGAAGGCTACAAGGGGGTCAGCCAGAGCGGCGGGCACCACATCGCCAACAACGGACTGATGAAGCGCGTCATCGGCGTCGGCGACACGCCGCCGGAGACGAAATACTCCCTCAACCTGCTCGGCGAATACAATATCGGCGGCGACGGCTGGGAGGTGGAGCGCATCCTGAAACGCATCGGCTACGAGGTGGTTTCCGTGTTCACCGGCAACGGCAGCGTGGAGCGCATTTCACGCTCGCATCTGGCAAACCTCAACCTTGTGCAGTGCCACCGCTCCATCAACTATGTCGCGGAAATGATGAAAACCGCCTACGGCATCGACTGGCTCAAGGTCAACTTCATCGGCGTCGACGCCGTGTGCGCCTCCCTGCGCGCCGTCGCCTCATATTTCGACGACGGGGAGCTGACGCGGCGCACCGAGGAAGTCATCGCCGGAGAGCTGGCCGAAATCGCCGACGACATGGCCTTTTTCAAAAGCAGGCTCGCGGGCAAAACGGCGGCCCTGTTCGTGGGCGGCAGCCGCGCGCACCACTACCAGGCCCTTCTCGGCGACCTGGGCGTGCGCACCGTGCTGGCCGGCTATGAGTTCGCCCACCGCGACGACTACGAGGGCAGGGACGTCATCCCGGAAATAAAGGAGGACGCGGACAGCAAAAACATCGAGCGGCTTGAGGTGGAAAAGGACCCCAAGCGCCACCGCGCCTTCCTGAGCCGGGAGCGCTATGAGGAACTCAGGCGGAGCATCGGGCTGGAAAGCTACGGCGGCATGATCCGCGACATGCCGGACGGCTCCTACGTGGTTGACGACCTGAACCACTTCGAGACGGAGGAGTTCACAAGACTTCTCAGGCCGGACATCTTTTTCTCGGGCATCAAGGACAAGTACGTGCTGCAGAAGGGCGGCACCCTCTCGCGGCAGCTGCACAGCTATGACTACAGCGGCCCCTACGCGGGCTTCAGGGGCGCGGTGATCTTCGGCCGGGATCTGGTCATGGGCCTTTACGCCCCGGCCTGGGGCATGGTGACGCCCCCCTGGAAAAAGAAGGACGCCGCGGGAGAGGGCGCGCCCCATGCTTGACCTGACGCCGAAAACCATTGCCGAGCGCGGCGCGCTGCGCGTGAACCCCTGCAAGACCTGCCAGCCCGTGGGCGCCCTCTACGCGGCCCTGGGCGTGCACAGGTGCATGCCCCACAGCCACGGCAGCCAGGGCTGCGTATCCTACCACCGCACCTTTCTGACGCGGCATTTCAAGGAGCCGGCCATCGCGGCCTCCAGCTCCTTCACCGAAGGGGCTTCGGTTTTCGGCGGCGGCCCCAACCTGCGCGCGGCGGTCAAAAACATCTTCGACATCTACGGCCCGGATGTCATCGCCGTGCACACCACCTGCCTTTCGGAAACCATCGGCGACGACCTGAACGCCTATATCCAGGAAATGTCCATACCGGACGGCAAAATCGTGCTGCACGCCAACACGCCGAGCTATGTCGGCTCCCACGTCACGGGCTACGCCAACATGCTTTCCGGCTTCATCCGCTACCTGGCCGACCCGCGCGCGCCCAAAAACGGCAGGACGGCCGTTTTCCCCGGCTTCGTCAACCCCGGCGACATCCGGGAAATCAAGCGCATTCTGGGCCTGATGGGCCTGCCCGTCATCGTCTTTCCGGATCAGAGCGGCGTCATGGACGCGCCCATGACCAACGCCTACGCCATGTACCCCGAAGGCGGCACCACCCTTGACGAAATCCGCGCCCTCGGCGGCTGCGAGCGCGCGCTGGCCCTGGGGAGCTTCGCCTGCGAATCCCCGGCCGACGCCCTGGACAAAAAATGCAAAGTTCCCTTCCTCGGCCTGCCCCTGCCCATGGGCGTCGCCGCCACGGACTCCCTCGTCATGGCGGCGGCCAGGGGCGCGGACGTGCCCCGCGAACTGGAAGACGAGCGCGGAAGGCTTCTGGACCTCATGCTGGACGCCAACCCCTATTTCCACAACAAAACCCTGGCCGTTTTCGGAGATCCGGACACGGTGCTCGGCCTCACCGCCTTTGCCCTGGAGCTGGGCATGAAACCGCGATACGTCATCACCGGCACGCCCGGCGAGGCGTTCACGCGGCGGGCGAACGCCCTGCTGGGCGGGTACGGCGTCGCGGAAGCCACGGTCAAGGCATCGGCGGATCTTTTCGAACTGCACCAGTGGATCAAGAACAAGCCGGTGGATCTTCTGCTCGGCACATCCTTCGGCAAGCAGATCGCCAAGGCCGAGGACATCCCCCTGGTGCGCGCCGGTTTTCCGGTTCTGGACCGCTACGGGCACAGCTACATGCCCATTGTCGGCTACCGGGGGGCCATGCGCCTGGCGGAGATGATAGCCGGTGCCCTCATGGACAGGCAGGACCGCGACTGCGCGGACGAAGACATGGACATCGTAATGTGAAAGGGGGCAAACATGCACGCGCGCATACTGGAAGAACGCGAAAATTCCATAAAAATTCCGGCCCGGGATTCCACGCCCATCCGCTGCGAGGCGGCCAGCGTGGCCGGGGCGGTAAGCCAGCGGGCCTGCGTGTACTGCGGGGCCAGGGTTGTTCTCAACCCCATTGCGGACGCCTTTCACATCGTGCACGGGCCCATCGGCTGCGCCAGCTACACCTGGGACATACGGGGGAGCCTGAGCGGCGGCTCGCAGCTCTACCGCAACAGCTTTTCCACCGACCTGCAGGAAAAGGATGTCGTCTTCGGCGGCGCGGAAAAGCTGGCCTCGGCCATTGACGAGGTAATGGAAACTTACGCGCCCCGGCTGATTTTTGTTTACGCCACCTGCATCGTGGGAGTTATCGGCGACGACGTCGAGGCCGTGTGCCGCGAGGCGGAACGCAAACACGGCATGCGCGCCATCCCGGTGAAGGCCCCCGGATTTTCCGGCAACAAGTCCACCGGCTACCGCATGGCCTGCGACGCCCTGATGCGCCTGCTGCCGCCGCCGCGCGGCGGGCGGGAGGGGCGGGAGGGCGTCAACATCATGGGAGACTACAACCTGGCGGGGGAAATGTGGATCATCAAAAGCTACATGCGTGAAATCGGCATTCCCGTCGTTTCCACATTCACGGGCGACGCCACGTACGAGCGGCTGCTCCGGGCGCCCTCGGCGCGCCTCAACGTGGTGCAGTGCGCGGGCTCCATGCTCCACCTCGCCGAGCGCATGGAGCGGGAATTCGGCATCCCCTGGGTAAAGGCCAGCTTTTTCGGCCTTGAGGACACAAGCGCCGCCATCCGGCAGGCGGCCGAACTCGCCGGTTCGCCCGAGGCGCGCCGCAAGGCCGAAGCCTTCACCAGACGGGAATCCGCGCGGGTGGCCCGCCTGGTCGAGCCGTACCGCCGGCGCCTCGCGGGCAAAAAGGCGGCCGTTTTCGTGGGCGGCGGCTTCAAGGCCATCTCCCTTGTCCGCCAGTTCCGGGAGATGGGCATGGAAACCGTGCTCGCGGGCACGCAGACCGGCAGGGCGGACGAATACGAGACACTGGGCAGGCTGGCCGGCCCGGACACCGTCATTCTGGACGACGCGAACCCGGCGGAGCTGGAAAAATTCATGCGCGAGAAAGGCGCGGACATTCTGGTGGGCGGCGTCAAGGAGCGCCCCCTGGCCTACAAGCTGGGCGTCGCCTTCTGCGATCACAACCATGAGCGCAAGTACGCGCTCGCCGGCTACGAAGGCGTGGAAAACTTCACCCGCGAAGTCGGCCTTTCCGTCAACAGCCCCGTCTGGCGTTACGCGCGGGGGGTGGCGCCGTGAGTTCCGGCATTGTGAACCTCAACACCAACCCCTGCAAGATGTGCATGCCCCTGGGCGCGGTGACCGCCTTTTACGGGGTGGCCCGCTGCATGAGCATACTGCACGGCTCCCAGGGATGCAGCACGTACATACGCCGCCACATGGCGACGCATTACAACGAGCCGGTGGACGTCGCCTCCTCCTCCCTCACGGAGGAAGGCACGGTTTTCGGGGGAGAGAAAAACCTTGTCAGGGGGCTGGACAATCTCATCAAACTCTACCGGCCGGAGGTCATCGGCATCGCCACAACCTGCCTGGCGGAAACCATAGGCGAGGACGCGCCGGCCGTCGTCCGGCGCTATCGCGAAAGCAGGCCGGACTGCGCGGCGAAAATCGTCACCGTCGCCTCGGCCGGATATTCCGGAACCCAGTACGAGGGCTGGTTCCGCGCCCTCCATGCCCTGGTGAGCCAGACGGCCGCAAGCTGCGCCCGGCATGACGGCCTGAACGTCATCACCGGCCCCGTCAGCCCGGCGGACACGCGCGCCCTGAAAAACCTCCTGCGCGACGCCGGCCTTTCCTTCACCCTGCTGCCGGACATTTCCGACAATCTGGACGGCGG
>JAISXC010000083.1 GCA_031270875.1 Desulfovibrio sp. | reverse complement strand
GTCACGGCGTTTTTGCCTGCGCGGGCAATCATGAATATTATGCGGATTTCAAAGCCTGGATGCGGGCTTTTCGGCTTCTGGGCGTAAACATGCTTTTGAACAGCCACAGCCTGCTGTCCATGGACGGCGAAAATATCGTCCTGGCCGGCGTTACCGACATTGTGGCGGGGCGTTACGGCCTTCCCCGTCCGGACGTGTCCGCCGCGCTTGACGGCGCGCCGCCGGGGGCCTTCACCGTTCTGCTGGATCACCGTCCTGTCAACGCCGTCGGAAACGCCGCAGCCGGAGTGCATCTGCAGCTTTCCGGGCACACGCACGGCGGACAGGTTCTCGGTATGTCAAAACTGGTGGCCGCCTACAACGACGGCTATCTTTACGGCTGGTACCAGATTGCCGGCATGAAACTTTATGTCAGCTCCGGCGCGGGGTTGTGGAGCGGCTTTCCCGTCCGTCTGGGCGTTCCTTCCGAAATAGTGGCCCTGACATTGCGTAGCGCGTGACGTCGGCGTTTTACCTCATATCATCCGTCAGCACCATCCGGCGTGCGGCCGTTGTTTCGTCAAGGCGGCGTACCGGCATGCCCATGGGGGCCGACGCAAGGGCGGCCGGATCCTTCCTGCCCTGTTCCACAATTTCGCGCAGAGCTTCAACATAGGCGTCCAGCGTCTGTTTGCTCTCGGTTTCCGTGGGTTCCGCCATGAGGCATTCCTTGACGATCAGCGGGAAATAAATGGTGGGCGCGTGGAAGCCGCGATCCAGCAGCGCCTTGGCTATGTCCAGCGCGCGCAGCCCCTCCGGCGCTGAAGCCACGAATTCATGCGCGCAGGTACGCTCAAAGGGGATATCAAGAACGCCCTGCAGGCGTTTCTTCAGATAATTGGCGTTCAGCACCGCGTACTCGGCCACGCGTTCCAAGCCTTCGCCGCCAAGGCGCAACATGTAGGCAAGGGCCTTCACAACCACGGCGAAGCTGCCGTAAAACGGCCCTACGGTTCCGATGGACCGGGGCAGATTGTCGTTGAGGTAAAAACTGCCGTCCTTGCGTTTGGCAACGCGCGGCGCGGGCAGGAAAGGCAGAAGCCGCGCGTTGACTCCCACCGGCCCTGAGCCGGGGCCGCCACCGCCGTGCGGCGTGGCGAAGGTTTTGTGCAGATTTAGGTGTACCACGTCAAACCCCGCGTCGCCCACGCGCATTTTGCCCAGAATGGCGTTCATGTTGGCCCCGTCGTAGTAGAGCAGGGCGTCCGCCTCGCGCAGCAGGACCACTATTTCCGGCAAATGCAGTTCCATGAGGCCAAGGGTGTTGGGGCAGGTCATCATCAGCCCCACCACGTCTCCTCCGTATTCGGCAAGGCATGCGGCAAGCGCCTCGGGGGCCACCATGCCGTCGCGGGATTCAATATTGACGATTTCAAGCCCCGCCAGAGCCGCGGAGGCCGGGTTGGTGCCATGGGCTGAATCGGGGACGAGCATTTTTGTGCGCGTGCGCCCCTTGGCGCGGTGATAGGCCGCCATGAGGCTGACTCCGGTGAATTCTCCGTTCGCGCCGGCCATGGGCTGAAAAGTGAAGGCTTCCATCCCCGTAATCTCGCACAGCAATTCTTCGGCCTCATGCAGGCAGCGCAGCGCGCCCTGCGTCCGCTCCGCGCCGCGCCCAAGCTGGGCCAGCAGGGGATGCAGGCGGGCGAATCCGGGCAGTCCGGCCGCATATTCCGTAAATTTGGGGTTGTACTTCATGGTGCAGGAGCCAAGGGGATAAAAGTTGGCGTCCACGCTGTAATTGAGGCGGGAAAGCCCGGTGAAGTGCCTCACGACGTCCAGTTCGGAACATTCCGGCAAACGCGGGGGACGGGCGCGCAGAAGTCCGGCGGGCAGCATTTTGTCCGCCGGGGGCGCGTCGGACTCAAAAAAACGGGAGCCGCGTCCCGGCACGGATTCGGCAAAGATGGTTTTCACAGCAAGCCTCCCATGGCTTCGGCCAGTCTGGCGATGTGTTCGGGCCTGTTGGCCTCGGTGCAGGCCAGCAGCAGGACGTTCTCCATGTCGGGGTAATAACGCTCCACAGGGAGACCCGGCACAAAACCCTTGTCCACAAGCGCGGTTATGAACTGTTCCGCGGGGACGGGCAGACGGAGGGCCACCTCGTTGCCGTAAGGCTCGTTGTTGAGCGGTTCCACGCCCTTGAGCGCCGTGAGCCGTTTGACGGCCTGCCGGGCCATGTTCATCCCGTGTTCGGCCTGACGGGCAAGCCCTTCGGGCCCGAGCAGACAGAGGTGCGTCAGCGCGCGTAGCGCGCAGAGAGCCTGGTTGGAGCATATGTTGGATGTGGCTTTGGCCCGGCGGATATGTTGCTCGCGCGCCTGAAGGGTCAGCACATAGCCGGTTTTGCCGTCCGCGTCGGAGGCGCGGCCAGCAATGCGGCCCGGAAGCTGGCGTATGTGTTCCTTTTTGCAGGTCATCAGCCCCAGGTACGGTCCGCCGAAGTTCAGGGGCAGCCCGAGGCTCTGCCCTTCGGCCACAGCCACGTCCGCGCCCATTTCTCCCGGCGTCTTGAGCACGGCCTGCATGACGGGGTAGACGGATATGACACCGAATGCCTTGTGAAACCTCGCCTTGGCAAAGACTTCGGTATAGTCGGCAATGGCGCCGAAAAAATTGGGATTTTGCACGATAACGGCCGCGCAGTCGTTGTCCGGGGCATCCATCAGCGCCTGCAGGTCGCTCGCGCCTTTTTTCTGGGGCACTGTCCTGAGGGTGACGGGCAGACCCGCGACATAGGTCGCGAGCATTCTGCGCCAGATGGGATTGACGGCTTCATCCACCACCAGAACCTGACGGCGTGTGGCGCGCACGGCCATCATGGCCGCTTCGAACAGGGCCGTGCCGCCGTCGTATACCGAGGCGTTGGCGCAGTCCATTTCCATCAGGCGGCTGACGGCCGTCTGAAATTCGAAGATGGCCTGGAGCGTTCCCTGGGAGCATTCGGCCTGATAGGGCGTGTACGCGGTATAAAATTCGCTGCGGCCGACAAGCGCGTCCACGGCCTTGGGGATGTCATGGGCGTAAAATCCGGCGCCGAGAAAGGAAATCATGTCCGTTCCGTTCCGGGCGGCCAGTTCCTCAAAAAAGGAACAGACGGCGGCTTCGCTCTGCCCCTTGGGCAGGCGGAGCCGGGCCGGCCGCATTTCGGGCGGGATGTCGGCAAAAAGCTCGTCAAGACCGCGCACGCCGACAACCGTAAGCATTTCTTCAAGTTCTCGCGGCGTATGGGGGATGAAGGGCATGGCAACCTCTAATGTTTTTCCGCGGCGCAGTGCGCCTCATAGACCGCGGCGTCCATCAGGTCGTGGGGTGTGGCGGAAAGTTTGACGCGGACTATCCAGCCCTCATCAAATGGGGAACGGTTCAGGATTTCCGGCGCGTTTTCCAGTTCCGCGTTTACGGCGGTAACCGTGCCGCTGACCGGCGAGACGAGTTCGCTGACCGCCTTGACGGATTCCACGGAACCGAATTCCCTGCCCGCCGTGAGGACGTCCCCCTCCCGGGGCATTTCGACATAGGTAACGTCGCCCAAGGCTTCCTGGGCGAAAAATGTGATTCCGACGACGGCTTCCCCGCCTTCCAGGCGGATCCATTCGTGTGTTTCGCTGTAGAGAAGATCTGGCGGGGTGTTGGACATACATGACCTCTTTTGGTGTTTTGTCGGCGAAAAGCCGTCTTTTACGGACGCGGCGAAGTGGTTCAGGACAATTTTACGCGCGCCGTGCCTTCCGTATAAAAAGGCAGGCTTGCTCGGCTTGCCGCAAGCTCGTTTCTGGCGGCCCTGAGCACGAATTTTTCCGCCCCGGCGTGCGCGGCGTCCACAAAAGCCAGGGCAACGGCGTAACCGAGCGAGGGCGCGAACGAGCCGCTTGTCACGCGCCCCACGGGCGCGCCGTCCGGCAGCGCCAGCACATCTCCGCTGCGCGCGGCCCGGCGCCCTTCAAGGCGCAGGGCGATGAGGCGTTCGCGCACGTTCACGGCGCCGACCTTGCCCACATAGTCCGCCTCGCTCGTCAGCAGGGCGGCAAAGCCCGCCTCGGCTGGGGTGTGCTCCTCGTCAAGCTCATGCCCGTAAAGGGGCAGGCCCGCCTCCAGACGTAGCGTGTCGCGCGCGCCAAGCCCGACGGGTTTTACCCTGTTGTCGGCCAGCAGGGCGTTCCACAGGCTTTCGGCCGCCTCCGGCGGGAGATAGAGTTCGTAGCCGAGTTCCCCGGTATAGCCGGTGCGACTCACAAGCAGCGGCACGCCCTTGCAGGATGTCTGCCTGAAGGAAAAATAGGGCAGATTGTGAAAATTCTGCCCGGTGAGCCGCTCCAGGACCAGAAGAGATTCCGGTCCCTGCAGGTCAATTTTGGCAGTGCTTGCGGAAACATCCGTCAGCGCGACGGAGGGGGGAAGGCGCTCGCGCAGGGCGGCGAAATCTCCGTCGGCGCAGGCGGCGTTGACCACCGCCATAAAGCAGTCGGGGCCGAAACGGTAAACGATGCAGTCGTCCAGGACGCCGCCTTTTTGATTGAGCAGAAAGCCGTAGCGGCATCCGCCCGGCTTGAGCGTCGCCAGATTGTGACTGACGGCGCGGGCAAGCGCGGAGTCGGCTCCCGGTCCTTCAATGCGGAATTCACCCATGTGGCAGATGTCGAAAAGACCCGCCCGCCTGCGTGTGTGTTCGTGCTCGATCACAATACCTTCGTACTGGATGGGCATGAGCCAGCCCGCGAAAGGGGCCATTTTTGCGCCATGAGCTACGTGCCAGCCGGTGAGGGGGGTGCGCGTCTCGGACATGGATATTCCTCGCCAAGTGTTTTTACGGTTCTCCGCTTGTATCTTCTTCCTGTCATTCTGTCAAAAAACGGCGCATGACGGCCGCGTCGCAGCCACTGAAAAAATTTTCCATGTCCGTGCCGGCCAGAGCTTGCGCCAGAACTCCACTTTCGCGTTTTCGCCCTGTGAGCAGGGCCTCCAGTTCCCCGACGGGCGTTGTGGCAAAAAAGTCGCCGTAAATGCGGCAGGAGCGAATCACGCCGTCGCGCACGTCAAGGCGCATGTCCACGCTTCCCCAAGGGAAGCGTTCCCGCTTTTTTTCGGTAAAGGCGGGAGAAGCGCCATAATTCCAGTCCCATTGACGGTATTTTGTCTCGGCCAGGCTTTGCGCGGCGGCCAGAGCCTCCGGGCCCAATCCGGCCCGCCCGTCGGCGCAGCGGCGCGTCAGGGCGTTTTTCAACATTTCCAGAGTGGCGCCCGGTTTCCAGAGGTCCGCGATATTGGCGACTCTGGCTCGTACGGAGGCAACACCCTTGGATCGTATTTTTTCCGGAGCGGGGTTCAGGGCTTCAACCATGCGCGAAAAGTCCAGATTCACAAGCAGCGTGCCGTGATGCAGCACCTTTCCGTCGCGCAGCAGCTGGGCGTTGCCGGAGATTTTTCGGCCCCGGGTTTCCAGGTCGTTCCGTCCGGAGATTTCCGCCACAACGCC
>JAISXC010000081.1 GCA_031270875.1 Desulfovibrio sp. | reverse complement strand
TTGCGGCAGGGCCTTTCCCATCATCCCGGTGGATGAGCACGGGCTGCACTATGTGCGCGCCATGCTGGCCGGCGGCAAGGCGGCGGCGGCTCCGGATTTTTTGTAATTCCACGAAATCGCCTGGCGGCCACGCGGTTTTCAAGCGCGGCGACATTTGGACCGCCGGCTGCCTGAAACTGGCGTCAACCGTCGACAGGGCGTCCCTGGGCGCGGTATTCGTTGAGTTTGTTGCGCAGGGTACGCACGGAAATGCCCAGCAGTTCCGCGGCCTGGGTACGGTTGCCGGAAGTCGCCTCCAGCCCTTTGATGATCATGAGGCGCTCCACTTCGTGCAGAGGCATCACGGGGTCGGAAAAAACCGATGTTGCGCCGGCCGCGTCGGGAGCTGCGGGGCAAGGCTCCGAAGCGGCGGGGAGCTGGGCGGGCCTTTCCGCGTGTTCTTCAAAAAGAGGCCACTCCTCGTTTTCCAGCAAAAAATGGCGCGGCGAGACGGGGCCCGGTCCGGCCAGCAGCACGGCCCGCTCCATCAGGTTTTGCAGTTCGCGCACATTGCCGGGAAAATCATATTTTATCAGCCAGTCAACGGCCTCCTCCCCCAGCTCCAGACGGGGCAGCCGATATTCGCGAACATAGGTCCGCACGAAAAAACGGGCCAGCTCAAGCACGTCCCCGCCGCGCTCGCGCAGGGAAGGCAGGCGCAAGGGTATGATGTTCAGCCGGAAATAGAGATCCTGGCGGAATTTGCCCTGCCTGACCCAGTCTTCCAGATCGCGGTTGGTGGTGGCAAGCACGCGCACGTCCACGCGAATGGTTTCCATGCTCCCCACGCGGTCAATTTCCCCTTCCTGCAGGACGCGCAGCAGTTTGGCCTGCAAGGCCAGATCCATCTCCGAAATTTCGTCCAGCAGCAGCGTGCCGCCGTCGGCCTGCTCGAATTTGCCGAGTTTGCGGGCAATGGCTCCGGTAAAAGCGCCTTTTTCATGGCCGAAAAGTTCGCTTTCCAGCAAATGCTCAGGCAAGGCCGCGCAGTTGACGGCCACAAATTTGCCCTGCCGGTTGCTGGCGGTGTGCAGATAACGGGCAAACATTTCCTTGCCGGTGCCGGATTCTCCTGTAATGAGCACTGTGGCCCGCGACGGGGCGACCTGCCCGGCAAGGCGCAGCACACGCGCTATGGCGGGGTGATTGCCCACAATATGCGGCCCGTTTTCCGGGTATTGCGGGCTGCGTCCCCCCAGCACGGAGTGTGGAGACGCCGGAGTCGCCTTGCGCGGCTCGCGCGCCAATGCCAGAATGCGCTGGGCGTCGAGAGGCTCCAGCCAGTAATCGCGCGCGCCCAGGTTCATGAGCCGTTCCGCTTCCTGCGGGCTGCCTTTGTCCGTAATGACGATTACCGGCGGAAAATTGGGATCGTCGGCGCTCGCGGAAAGCAGATCTTCCACTTTGAAGCCCGGCAGCGCGGGGCGGGCAAAAATGACGTGTGGTCCGGATTTTCGGATAAATACCGAAACTCCGTTGAGATTTTCGGCTATGCCCATTTCGCAACCCGCGTCCCTCAACGTGGGAAAAAGGGTTGTTACGGCAGACGCCGGCGCGAGAAACAGCAAGCGACGCGTTGACATATTCTTTTTGTAGCGTGTCCCGCCTGATAATGCAACTGTCTCGCCGGATCGCGTTTTTCAGACAGCCGCGGCAACTTTGACTTGCAAAAAAGAGGATCATATGAAACCATTCTCCGATGGAAACAGTTCTCCTGCGCGATATTCTCGCTCTGGTGGCGGAGGGACGCCTTGCGCCCGATGCGGCGCTGGAGCGCGTATGTGACGCGGATGTGCGCGCCACGCTTGGCGGGTTTGCATCCCGCTTCCAGGAGTGGACTCCGGGCCTCATGCTTGATCCGGAGCGTGGACCGCGCGCGGGGGTGGGAGAAGTCGTCTTTGCCGAGGGCAAGAGCGACGATCTGCTTTTTGCCGCGCTTGAGGGACTTTCCCGATATGGCCCGGCCCTGGCGAGCCGCGTGACGCCGGCTCAGGGGGAGGCTTTGCGCGCGCGCTTTCCCGAAGGCCGGCACTGGCAAAAGGCCAGCCTTTTCGCCCTCAACGCGCCAGAGCGTTTCATGGCGCTTGCCGGGGCGTCGACCGATCCGGCGCTGCCGGCGGCGGACGGAACATGGCCCCGGCAGGGCGATGTCCTGGTGGTTTCCGCCGGAGCCTCGGACATGTCCGTGGCGCTGGAGGCCCTTGGTTCCCTCGCCTTTCTGGATTGCGACGCCGGCCTTGTGAGCGATGTGGGAGTGTCCGGCCTGCACCGCCTTTTGCCGCATATTGAGGCCCTGCGCAAGGCAAAGGCCGTCATCGCCGTGGCCGGCATGGAAGGGGCCTTGCCCGGCGTGCTGGCCGGAATCATCAGGGCTCCGGTTGTGGCTGTGCCCACGTCCGTGGGATATGGCGTCGGGGCCGGCGGTTTCGCCGCCCTCACAACCATGCTCTGTACCTGCGTGCCGGGCGTGGCGGTGGTCAATATCAACAACGGTTTCGGCGCCGCGGCTTTTGCGGCGAAAATTCTCTTTGCCGGCGGGAGGAAAGCCTCGTGAAATACAGGGCGCTGGTTCAGGAAGAGCGCTTCGGCTGCGGCATCGCCGCCACGGCTGTTCTGGCGGGCATCTCTTACGAACAGAACAGGCGCACTGCCAATGCCCTGAATATTTTCGCCGCGGACCGCGCCCTGTGGTCCGACACCAAACATGTGCGCAAGCTCCTGGCACATCACGGCATCAAAGCCGGGGCGACGGAAATTCCCTTCACCTCGTGGGAAGCCTTGCCGGAGTTGGCCCTTTTGGCCTTGAAATGGCGCCTGACAGGCGGCAGGCCATGCTGGCATTGGGCGATATTTGCGCGTGATCCGGACGCCCGCGTGCTGGACTCCAGCAGAAAAATCAAAAAACCGGTACGCCGTGATTTCGGCCGTATGAAACCCAGGTGGTTTATCCCGCTCACGCCCGCGGCTTGAATCCGCTTCCGGCGGCAACGGACGGTTTGCCGAGTTCCATGAGTTTTTCCAGCAGATCGCCGAAATCCAGTCCCACGGCTTTTGCCTCCTGCGGCACAAGGCTTGTGGCGGTCATGCCCGGCAGGGTGTTGACTTCAAGCAGGCTCAATTCTCCGTCTTCGGCCAGAATGAAATCCGCCCTGCTGTACCCGGAGAGCCCGAGTGCCCTGTGGGCCGCGAGAGCCAGTTTCCGCACTTCGGCCGTGATTGGGGGAGAAAGGGGAGCGGGGCAGATCTCCCGCGCGCCGCCGACGGCATACTTGTTTTGGTAGTCAAAAAAACTTGATCCGACGGGCTCAATAAGAACGGGGGGCAGGGGATCCTCTCCCAACACGCCGCAAGTGACTTCCCGGCCCTTGATTTTTCTTTCCAGAAGTGCTTCGTCCCCGGCGGCAAAAATTTCCGCCAGTTTTGCGTCCAGCTCGGCGCGGTCGCGGACCTGGCCCATGCGAAGCGAGGAACCGCCGGTATTGCTTTTGGCAAAAAGCGGATAGGGCAGGCGCGGCTGCCATGACCCCTCCGGCGGGAGCGGCAGATATTCCCAGTCCGCTGTAGGCAGGCCGGCCTGACGAAAGATTTGCTTGGCGGCGGCTTTGTGCAACGCGAGAAAAGAACCGGCCGGGCCCGATCCCTGATAGGGGAGGCCCGCCTGATCCAGCATTGCCTGTACAAGACCGTCTTCCCCCGGTGCGCCATGCAGGTTGATGAAGGAAAAATCGTGTTCGGCCGCCGCGGTGAGCAGATTGTCAAAGTCGGCGAGCAGATCGAAAAAGGTCACGCTGTGTCCGCGCGCCAGCAGGGTTTTTTCCATGGCCCGCGCTCCGCTAAGAGAGATTTTCCTCTCGCTCGACCAGCCGCCCGCAATCAAAAGAATCTTCATGCATGTCCCATTTCAGCAACGCCGTAAAGGCGCGTTCGATGTTTTTTCCCTGTGTGAAGGATTCGCGTATGCTTTGCCTGGCCTCCCCGTTTTTGCCGTAGCGCGTGAGCAGGTCTTCAAATCGCTCCGCCAGGCTGACGCAGGAGTCGTGGCGTACTCTTTTGTCCGCGTAAATGATGAAAAAGGGCAGGCCGCAGATCCCCGCGCCCTCAGGCAGAGGCCAGGGCCAGTGAACATGGAGCAAAACCCCTTGCGCCACGGGATAGTGGCGGGTGCGCTCCACAATCCAGCTGGCGCCGATCATGGCATGGCTGCCGCCGTGCCTGACGCAGTAGCTTTTGGCAATGTCGTGAAGCAGACCCGCGGCGCGCACCTGTTCCACGGAAACGTCAAAACCGCGTTCCACCGCGCGCTCAGCCAGGCGCGCGGCGATATGGGCCACCAGAAGTGAATGGCGCCGCACGTTGGGAAGCATTTCATAAGCGCGCCACAGGGCAAAACAACTTTCATCGTCCGGGGAGGGGGGCGGAGATTCCGCGCGGGAGAGCGCTCCGCACGGCGGCAGCCCGGACATCGGACGGCGGGGGGCGGAACTTCCGGGCGGAGCGTCGGCCTTGTCGGTGCTCATAATGCCCATTGAAGGTATGCCCGAGTTCGCCGGGC
>JAISXC010000055.1 GCA_031270875.1 Desulfovibrio sp. | reverse complement strand
TGTCCGCAGCGGCGGGGAGTTTGCACCCGTGTATATACCACCACGCCCAAAAAGCCGAATTCCGCTTTGCGCAAGGTCGCCCGCGTGCGCCTGACAAACGGCATTGAGGTGACCGCCTATATTCCCGGCGAGGGCCATAATCTGCAGGAGCATTCCGTGGTTGTCATTCGCGGCGGCCGCGTGAAAGATCTGCCCGGCGTGCGCTACCACATAGTGCGCGGCACGCTGGATGCCTCGGGTGTGGCGGATCGCCGGAAGAGCCGTTCCAAGTACGGCGCGAAACGGCCGAAGTAACCCCTCCGTACGGCGTGCGTCATGCGCTGTCTTCTTTTTTTCAGGATTGTCCTGGGTTATGGAGGCGGTGCGGGGCTGGCGGCGTCGCAAAAATGTCCAAAAGGAGAGAAAGATGCCCCGTAAAGGACCTGTTCCCAAAAGAGAAATTCTGCCCGATCCGCTGTATTCAAGCCGGCTGGTGACAAAATTTGTGAACCGGCTCATGTACAACGGCAAAAAAGGGGCCGCCGAGAAGATTTTCTACAGTTCTCTGGAAAACATTGCTGAAAAAACCGGCGAAGACCCCATGCGCGCTTTTGAAAAAGCGCTTGAAAACGTCAAGCCGCACATGGAAGTCAAAGCCCGCCGCGTGGGCGGCGCCACCTATCAGGTGCCCATGGAAGTCCGTTCTGAGCGTCAGATTTCCCTTTCAATACGCTGGCTTATCAATTTCGCTCGGGCACGCGGGGAAAAGGGGATGATCGCCAAGCTTTCCGCGGAGCTTCTTGACGCATATAACGCCCGCGGCGGCGCGGTAAAAAAAAGGGAAGACACGCATCGTATGGCCGAGGCCAACAAGGCGTTTTCCCATTACCGCTGGTAAAAACCAAAGATACATTCAGACGACGCAGCCTCCGCAAGGAGGCTGCGTCGTACAAGAGCACGGGAGGAATACTGTGTCACGCACTGTTCCTTTGGACAAACAGCGCAATATCGGCATCATGGCCCATATTGACGCCGGCAAGACCACGACTACGGAACGGATTCTTTTCTACACCGGCGTTTCTCATAAAATCGGCGAGGTACATGACGGCGCTGCCACCATGGACTGGATGGAACAGGAGCAGGAACGCGGCATAACCATAACCTCCGCCGCCACCACCTGTTTTTGGAGAGACAGCCGCATCAATATCATTGATACTCCCGGCCATGTTGACTTTACTATTGAAGTGGAACGTTCCCTGCGCGTGCTGGACGGGGCCGTGTGCGTGTTTGACGCTGTCGCCGGTGTGGAGCCGCAGTCGGAAACCGTGTGGCGCCAAGCGGATCGCTACAACGTGCCGCGTATCTGTTTTGTCAACAAAATGGATCGAACCGGCGCGAATTATTTCCGCTGTCTGGAGATGATCCATGATCGTCTCGGCGCGAAGGCCGTGTCGCTGCAATTGCCCATCGGCTCTGAGGACAAGTTTGAAGGGGTGGTGGATCTGGTGCGCATGAAGGCCGTGCGTTTTGACAAAAGCACCAAAGGTGCGGAATTTATTGTGGAAGATGTTCCGGCCGGCATGTGTGAACTGGTGCGGGAAAAGCATCGCGAGCTTTTGGAAGCCGTGGCGGAAGAGGATGAGGCCTTGCTGGAAAAATATCTCGGCGGGGAGAATCTGACGGAAGCGGAAATCATCGCTTGCGTGCGCAAGGCCACCATAGCGCGGAACATAGTGCCAGTGCTCTGCGGTTCGGCCTTCCGCAACATGGGTGTCCAGCCGCTGCTGGATGCGGTGGTGGACTATCTTCCTTCCCCTGTGGACATTCCTTCCATGATCGGGCATGACCCCGATCATGAGGAAAAACTCATCGAATGTCATTGTGATGACAAGGAGCCGCTGGCCGGTTTGGTATTCAAGCTCTTCTCCGATCCCTTTATCGGCCATCTTTCTTTTTTCCGCATATATTCAGGCCGTCTTGAGTCAGGCATCGGTGTTTATAACGCCAATGCGGGCAAGAAGGAACGTATCGGCCGCATCCTTAAAATGCACGCGAACAAGCGTGAGGACATAAAATGGGCCGGAGCGGGCGATATTGTGGCCTTGGTCGGCCTGAAAAACGCTTCCACCGGTGACACGTTGTGCGATGAAAAGCGGCCTGTTGTGCTGGAATCTCTCAATATCCCCGAGCCGGTCATTGAGGTCGCCATCGAACCCAGGACGAAGGCGGACAGGGATGCGCTTTCAGCGGCCTTGAACAAATTGGCCAAAGAAGACCCTTCCTTTCGCGTCAAGGGCGACGAAGAAACAAATCAGACGCTCATCGCCGGCATGGGCGAGCTGCATCTGGAAATCATCGTGGATCGCCTCACACGGGAATTCAACGTCAACGCCAATGTGGGCAAACCGCAGGTCGCCTACCGCGAAACTATTTCAAAGGCCGCCAAATCGGACATGAGGCATGTCAAGCAGTCCGGTGGACGCGGGCAATACGGGCACTGCGTCATTGAGGTGGAGCCCAATCCCGGAAACGGATATGAGTTTGTCAACTCCATCACCGGCGGCGTCATTCCCAGGGAATACATTCCCGCCATTGACAGGGGAATACAGGATGCCATGAAGTCCGGCGTGCTGGCGGGATTTCCCTGCGTGGACATCAGGGTCAATCTGGTTTTCGGCTCTTACCACGAGGTGGACTCCTCCGAACAGGCCTTTTACGTTGCGGGCTCCATGGCCATCAAGGATGCCATGCGAAAAGCCGCGCCGGTATTGCTGGAGCCGATTATGGATGTGGAAGTGGTAACGCCGGAGGAATATATCGGGGATGTGATGGGGGATCTGAACGGCAGGCGTGGCCGGGTGCAGAGCATGGAAGCCCGCGCGGGCGGCGCGCAGAGCGTGCGTGTTCAGGTGCCGCTGGCCTCCATGTTCGGCTATGCCACGGATCTGCGTTCCCGTACGCAGGGGCGGGCCACTTTTACCATGCAGTTTGATCACTATGAGCGCGTCCCGGCTGCCCTGGCCGATGAAATACAAAAGGGCAGACAGTGATGGCCGACGATCTGCCGAAAGGTTTCAGGGCCGGAGCGACGGCGGCGAATTTCAAAAAAGCCGGGCGTGAGGATCTTGGCCTTGTCGTGTCTGAATTTCCCTGCGTTGTTGCCGGCCTTTTCAC
The DNA here is from genome assembly GCA_031270875.1 of Desulfovibrio sp. The sequence goes on along the minus strand of JAISXC010000055.1, from coordinate 6,779 downwards.
GCAAAATGCTTTTCAGGCGGCGCCGGTGAAGATTTGTCAAGAAATATTGCGCAAAGGAGCGCCGGTACGTGCTGTTCTTGCCAATGCTGGCCAGGCCAATGCCTGTACCGGGGAACAGGGCCTTGAAAACTGCCGGGCAACGCAGCGTATGGTCGCGGAAAAAACCGGCTTTGCGCCGGAGGAGATTCTGCCGCTTTCCACCGGCGTTATCGGCCAGCAACTGCCTATGGACCGCTGGAAGGCCGCAGTGCCGGAACTTGTCGTCAGCCTTGGCAGCCGGGATGCCGAAGGTTTTACCCGCGCCTTCATGACCACGGACGCCTTTCCCAAATTCGCCGCGCGTGATCTTGAACTGGGATCCGGTCAGGTGCGTCTGACAGTCATGGCCAAGGGGGCCGGTATGATTTGCCCCAACATGGCCACCATGCTTTGCGTCGCCCTGACGGACGCCGCCGTGGAACAAAAGATCTGGCAGGGCATGTTCGGGCGGGCCGTCGACAAAACATTCAACAGGGTCAGCGTCGACGGTGACACTTCCACCAACGACACCATTCTTGGCCTCGCCAACGGCGCTTCAGGCGTTTCGGTCTGCGCGGAGACGGACATTGCGTTCCTTGCGGAATGCCTCACCGGTATTCTGGGCAAAGTGGCCTATATGCTGGTCAAGGACGGCGAAGGCGCTGGCAAGGTTATCCACATTACGGTGAGGGGGGCGCGCGACGATGCGGATGCCGGATTGGCGGCGCGCAGCGTCGGGCACTCTCAGCTTGTCAAAACAGCCATCTACGGAGGTGACGCCAACTGGGGCCGCATTGTCACGGCTGTCGGCTACAGCGGCGCTGCCTTCGATCCCGCCGAAGTCAGCCTGGCCTTGTGCGGCATTGAGCGTTTTTCCCGCGGGCAGCCTGTAAACGACGACCGGGAAGATGTTTTGGCGATGCTTCTCAAGGCCGTGGACATTCACATCGACATCACTCTCGGGAACGGACCGGGCGCATACACGTTTTTGGCCTCTGATCTCGGGCATGAATACGTGACTCTGAACGCGGACTATCGTTCCTAAGGCAGTGTCGTCTTGAGACGTTTGACATCGCGACCACACACAGTCCGGCGGGAGCCTTCGCTTTTATTTGCTTGCATTCTGGAATAAATCAATCATAATTTCGTATCAGCACCTCTTTCCCGACTTTCAACAATACCGCAAGGAGAACAAACGTCATGAGTACGGAGACGTCATTTGACTGGAAACGTCTGGGTGATGTGACGGTGGGCAGGGACAGCATGGGCGATGAGATGCCGGTGGCCGTTTACCGCCTGATGCAGTATACCCTTATGGACGAATTGAAAGACAGATACGGAGGAGACGATGCTCACGAAATTTTCCGTAGCGCCGGCCAGCGCGCCGGCAAGGCATTCGCGGAAAATCTGTTGGATATCTCCCTGCCCTTCAACAACTTTGTTGCCCAGCTTCAGCAGGCGCTCCGCGATCTGAAGATCGGCATTATGCGTATTGAATCTGCCAATATGGATACCCTGGAATTCTCCCTCTGCATTGAAGAGGATCTGGACTGTTCAGGACTTCCCGTAAGCGGCGAAACCGTCTGCTGGTACGACGAGGGTTTTATCGCGGGCATTCTTCAGGCCTATACCAAAAAGGATTTTGTGGCGGTGGAGGTGGACTGCTGGTCAACCGGCGGCACGGCATGCCGTTTTGAGGCGCATCCGGCGTAAAAGTTACAGCCTTCCGCGCCGGAGCCTTTTCAGGTTTTCAAGGCAAGCAGGGTCTACAGGTGGCAAACGACGATTGTTCGCCCGCGCTGAACGAGGCGCTGCAGCATATTCTCAGATGCAGAATGGATGAGGCCAAAGTCTGCGCGGAGCGAATTCCGCAGGAGCAGACGCGGAATCTGCTGTTGCTGCTGTGCAGGGTTCATGAGGAATTGAACCGCTATGCGGGAGAAATCTCCAAGGGCAATCTTTCCGCCGAGCGCCCTCCACGGGACAACTTTCTGGCAATGGGCCTCAAAAATCTGCACTCGAAACTGTCGCACCTGGCATGGCAGATAGGACAGGTGACAGAGGGCGATTACTCTCAGGAACTGGATTTCATGGGCACGCTTGCCGATGGTTTCAACCGGATGACGCAACAATTGAGGCAGCGCCGGGAGGCGGACGAAACCATCAAGCAGATGTACCTTCGGCTTACCAAGTCCGACGAAGTCATCAAGATGCTGCAGCAAAGGGAGAAAGAACGTGACGAGGCCATCGCCGCCGCCATACGCGCAAGCAAGGCCAAGGGAAAATTCCTGGCAAACATGTCCCACGAAATGCACACCCCCCTGAATGCCATCCTCGGCATGGCGGCCATAGGAAAACATGCCGGGGATATTCAGAAAAAGAATGAAGCATTTGAAAAAATCGAAACATCTTCCACGCATCTTCTGGATATCATCAACGATATACTTGACATGACAAAACTGCAGGGAGGCAGGTTTGCCCTCTCCCCGGCCAGCTTCAACTTCAAAAAAATGATTCAGAATGTATGCGACATTATTACGTTTGAAGTCGAAAACAAACACCAAAGCCTTGGCGTGACCGTTGATGACGCGATCCCGGAAAATCTCACGGGCGACAGTCGCCGCCTGGCCCAGGTCATTGCCAAACTGCTCGCCAACGCCAGCAAGTTCACGCCGGAAAATGGCATTATACATCTTGACGCGCGTCTTGCCGGGGAAGAAAACAGCCTCTGCACGCTGCAGATCGCCGTATCCGACAACGGCATCGGCATCACCGCGGAGCAACAGGCCCGGCTGTTTACCCCCTTTGAACAGCTGGAGGAGGATTTGACCCGCAAATACGGCGGCGCGGGACTTGGGCTTGCCATTTCCAGCCGCATTGTCGAAATGATGGACGGAAAAATTCGCGTTGATTCATCACCCGGCAGAGGTTCCACATTTACCTTTACCGCCAGACTGCGGCCGGACAAGGCGGAAGCGGACGCGGCCGGCACGCCGGAGGCTCCGGAGGAGGCCGATTTTTCCGGTTTCTGTATTCTGCTTGCGGATGATGTGGAAATAAACCGCGAAATAGTGATCTCCCTTCTGGAGCCTGCGGGTTTGACAATAGATTGCGCGGCGGACGGCAAAGAGGCGGTTCGGATGTTCCGCGAAGCCCCTCTGCGGTATCACATGATTTTTATGGATCTGCAAATGCCGGAAATGGACGGCCTGGAGGCGACGCGGGAAATCCGCGCATCCAGCGCGCCCAATGCGTTGAGCATTCCTGTTGTCGCCATGACGGCCAACACTTTTGAGGAAGACGTTGAAAAGTGCCTTGCGGCCGGCATGAACCACCATCTGAGCAAGCCTTTGGATATGGAGGCGCTATGGGACACGTTGCGCAAGTATTTGGCCGCTCCAAAAAAGAGAGCCGGCGTATGAACGGTACGGTGGTATCTCCCCCAGGACAGGCGATCGCGGTGGGCGCGCTGCTTGTTTTCGCGCTTTCCGGCTGCGCCGGCCTCCAGGAACCCTCACCCGCCCCGCCGCGGGGCCCGGTGGAGAATTTCATCATTGCCGCCGAGCCGGGGCAGTCGGCGACCCTGGATGATCCCGCTTTCGGCATCAACATCCGCGTGGCCATGGACAGCGCCTTCACCTCCGCCAAAGGCGAGGAATGTCGACGGGCCACGGTTACGGTTCAGGGGCGGGAGGCGGAAGTAGTGGTCATCTGCAGACCTGGGGGCGACAACTGGATTATGGCTCCCAGAGTGTGGGGAGACGGCAAAATTTAATTCCGGCGACAGGATGAGCCGTCAGTCCGTCTGAGGAAATCAGATTGTTACTGCTCAACCTTTTCAGAAGAACAGACGATACCTATGCTGAAAAAATTCCTTCTTCTTGTCCTGACTTTGAGTCTCCTGTCAAACGGCCAAGCCTTTGCCGCAGAGCTGTCTCCTTACGGAGCCAATCTTTTTCAGGGCAATTTCGCGAAAAATGTGGGAACGGCGCTCCTGATGCCGGGCGATCGCGTTGTAATACGCCTCTGGGGCGTCGCCGCCGCTGATGACATTTTCACGGTGGACCCGCATGGTTTCCTTCATTTGCCGCAGATCGGGCCAACGCCCGTAGCCGGACTTGCGCCGGACAAACTGGCCGAAAATTTGCGCAGCAAGCTGGCAGCAACCGGCCAAGCGGGCACACAGGTCTATGTGATGCCGCTGGACTCCCGCACGGTCAACGTTTTCGTCACCGGTGGCGTGATCAAGCCCGGCCGCTACCAGGGGCAAGCCACAGATTCGGTGCTCGCCTTTCTGGACAAAGCCGGCGGCATCGACCCCGACCGCGGCTCCTACCGCGCTGTCCGGCTCATGCGTGACGGAACCGCGGCAGGCGCTGTCGACATCTATCCCTTTGTGCGCCATGGAGAACTTGCGTCTCCGCGCCTGCGGGAAGGCGATACACTTGTCGTACCCCCCAAAGGTCCCGCTGTGGCGGCCACAGGCGCGGTGCGCAACCCGGCCCTCTTTGAATTTCTCAAGGGGCAGGCCGGCGGCGCAGTCCTTATTGATTTGGCCCAACCGGAAAAGAAGGCGACCCACGCCGCCGTAAGCGGCACGCGCAACGGCGCGCCGTACAATACCTATGTGCCTGTCAGGGATCTTGCCCATCTCACCCTTGAAGATGGCGATGCAGTGAGCTTTGTGGCGGACACCACAGGCGGCGCCATGTTCATTTCAGTGGAAGGCGCGATACGCGGGGCTTCCCGTATCCCTGTGCGCAAAGGGGCCAGACTCGGGGACGTGCAGAATTTTATCGCGGTGGAGCCGGGCCGCGCCGATCTGGAAGCCATCCATGTCAAACGAAAAAGCGTGGCCGCGCGGCAGAAAAGGGCCATCGCCGACTCGTTGCGCCGCCTTGAGGAAAGCGTCCTGACGGCTTCCTCGGCCAGCGCTGAAGAAGCGCAAATACGCACCCAGGAGGCATCCATGCTGTCCAAATTTGTGGAGCGCGCCAAAAGCGTTGAACCAGATGGCGTTGTCGTGCTTGATAACGGTAAAGACAGCGGTGACCTGGTGCTGGAAGACGGCGATGTCATTGTCATCCCGCCCAGAAGCGACGTGGTGCTGGTGAGCGGGGAGGTTATGGCCCCGCAAGCCATGCTCTGGAGCGGGAAAAAAGATCTGGATGACTACATCAGGGGGGCCGGCGGCTACAGCGCCAAGGCAGACAAGGATCGTGTGCTCATCATGCGCGCCAACGGCGCCGTCTCGCGTGACGGCGGCAGCGTCAAAGCCGGGGATCAGATACTGGTGCTACCAAAGGTTGAATCCAAGAACATGCAAGCCGTGAAGGATATTTCCCAAGTGCTTATGCAAACGGCAATTTCCGCCCGCGCCATCCTGGGCTTGCCTTCCCTGTACTGACATGCCCGCCTTCCGGTACGGTGAAACCGAATTGCGCCATCTCAAAGCGGCGGACAGGACTCTTGCCGGAGCCATTGCGCGCATTGGTCCGATCAGGAGGGAAGTCATGCCCGACCTCTTTGAGGCGCTTGTCCACTCCATCTCAGGCCAGCAAATTTCCGGCAAGGCCCGCCAGACCATCTGGGCCAGGCTCAAGACCGCCCTCGGCCGGGTGACGCCGGAGCGCATTTCCGGAGCGGACGCGGCCATACTGCGCGGAGCCGGCCTTTCCGGACGCAAGACGGCCTATATCAAGGCCGCGGCCGAAAGAATCCTTTCCGGCGAACTGAGCATATCGGGCCTTGCCGCTCTTGATGATGCAGCCTTTTGCGGCGAACTGACAAAACTTGACGGCGTCGGCCTGTGGACCGCCGAAATGCTGCTGGTGTTTTCCCTTGAGCGGCCCAACGTTCTGAGTTGGGGCGATCTTGGCCTTCGTACCGGAATGAAACGTCTTTACGGTCTTGAGAATCTCAGCCGGGATTTTTTTGAAGAGTGCCGCAACCGCTATGCCCCGTATGCGACAGTGGCGTCGTTTTATCTATGGGCCGTTGCCGGGGAAGGAAAACGGTGACACGGAATGGCGCCGCCTCCCTCGCCCGGATGTTCAAGCAGGGTGTACGGCGCTTCCCCTGACAGCCGCTGCAATCAAACGCGCGTCTGCCCCGCCGGGCTTGGCGTTCCCCGTCAGATTTCTCCCCTGTAATTTTCGTGCGTTCTCAATATCGGCATTCTGGAGCAAATGCCGCGATACGCAATGACCAGCAGCGTGACGAGAAAAATGGAAATGGCGATTTCCATCCAGCTTGGGAAATAGCGCTCGGCGGATGGCAGGTTGTAATTGAAGGCGACAAGGCTCACATTAAAACGGTTGAGTATCACGCCAAGCACTCCGATTATCGCGGCCGCCCGTACCAGACCCGGTCGCCCCCTCCTTGCGCCGATGAAATACATAAACGCCGGCAGAGCGACCCCTCCCGCGAGTTCCAGCAGAAACCAGGCGCCGTAGCCGGAGGAAAGGTGATGCCAATTGCCGCCCGCGGCCACTTCAACGCACCTGACAGCAAGATAAACGAACATACAAAAGGCGGCACCCTTGCCGCAAGCCAAAACCGCCCTGCCGGCATCCCGCGCGTGCCGTTCATCCATATAGCCGCGCATGAACTTGTGGGCCAGCGAGCCTTCCACAACAACCATGCTCAACCCCGCAAACAGGCTGGAAAGGAGGAAAAACAGCGGCATGAATTTGGAATACCACAGCGGGTGCATCTTGGAAGGGACAATGAGATACAGGGCGCCCAGGGAGCTTTGGTGT
>JAISXC010000275.1 GCA_031270875.1 Desulfovibrio sp. | reverse complement strand
TGAGCCAATTCCGCCAGGGAGAGCCGCCCGCACAGATTGGCCCGCGGCAGGCCGGACTTTCTGGCGACTTCCTCTCCCAGGGGGATTTCCGCCTTGCCGCCCAGAAAGACGGGGCTTGCCTGCGCCCGGGCAAGCCGACGGGCCAGCCGCGCCCAGAAATCGGCGTCGGGGCGTTTGGCCGCCTCGCTCGCGCCGAGCATAAGGCCCACGCGCCTGCCGCCCGCGCCCCTGGGCAGGGAATGCCCCACGCCGGCGAGGTTGGCCCCTTCCATGATGTCCATAAGGTGGAGGTCGGCCCAGTGAAAGGCGTTATGGCGGTTGTTCTGCGTGAGGGCCGCGCGGTAGAGGTTCCAGTGGCCGTAAATGGAGAGTCCGTCCTCAAGGGCGGCCGGACCCAGTTTGGCCGGAGCTTCAAGCCGGGCCAGACATTGCGCCGCCTCCGGACGGCCGCTCAGGTTGACGGCGAGGGCATAGCGGCCGCGCGCCAGGGTTTCGCAGTGCGACGGGGGGAAAAAAACCACTTGTGGGGAGAGCGGCATGAGATCTTTGAAAAATTGCGGTTCCGCGGCCACCCAGACAGGGTGCCCCGGCATGCGGCGCCGCAGCGTCTCAATGAGGGGAAAGGCGAGGATCAAATCCCCCATGCGCCGCAGTTGGAGTATGAGCAGTGGGTCCGCGCTCATGATTGTCGTGTCTTTGGCGCCGCAAGCTATGCCGGAGCGGGCGTGCCGTAAACCTGGCGCATTTTCTCCAGCAGTTCCGCAAGCCGGTGCCGCCAGGTGTGGCAGGCCAGCACGCGCCGTCTGCCCGCGCGGATGATTTCGCGGCGGCTCCGCGGGCTGGCCATGTAGTGCCGCGCCAGTTCCGGCGCCTGCTCGGGGCTGTGGTAACAGACCATCTCACGGGGTTCGAAAAGGCCCTCCATCTGCGGCCGCCAGTCTGTCAGCACAAAGGCTCCGGCGGCGGGGACGTCAAAAACGCGCTGGTTGACGGCCCCTTTCATCTGCTTGCTCGTGCAGTTGAAATTGACAGCCGAGCGGGTGTAAAAGAGGGGCAGATCGCTGTAGTAGCTTATGGCGTCCATATATCTGGGCTGATGAATTTCCTTGCGGAATTCCGTCTTCCAGCCCGCGTCGCCCACAATGAGCGGACGGAGGGGCAGGATGCGGCGCACGCAGTCGTTGCGGTAAAGCCGCGTGGCCTGCCAGGTGACGGCTGTTTCATAGGCGAGCCTGGCCTCGTTGTCCGGAAGGGCCGCGTAGCCGGCAAACACCGCCGGGTGTTCGGCGCGCAGAAAGTCCGCCACGGAGCGGTCCTCGCATTCCATGAAGGCCCGCGAGACTTCGCGGAAGGCCAGAAGAAGCCGGCGCGGGAAACGTCCGCTTTTCAGGCGGCCCGACACTTTGTGGAGCATGGAGTTGCCCACAAAGGAAATCCCGGCCTCCCAGTCCGCCGGCGCGGCGGCGCGGCGGCCCGGGCTGAAGCGTTCCGGATCCGTGCCCAAGGGCAGATAAAACACGTGCTCAAAGCCCGCCCGGCGCAGAGTCGGGATATTGTCCGCGTCCCAGGTGAAAATACAGGTCCAGGGGCTCACGCAGCGCGAATACAGATGGACGATCAGATGCGGGTTGTCCACAAACCATGAGGCGAGCGGCAGTTGCAGGCGCGCCAGCAGATCCATGAGCACCCCTTCCACATCGACGCCCATGTGGTTCAGAGTGACGCAGCAGTCGGGCCTGAAGGTCACCGCCGCCTCCAGCAGCCGTTGCGCGAAGTCCGTCCGGGCAATGGCGTCGTCCTTGAGGACGACAAGTTTGTAGTCCAGATTGAGCGCGCGGCAGGCCCGCTCCAGTTCGCCGATGAGAAAATACTTGCTTGTCAGCAGAAGCACGCGCGGTTTGGCTCCGGCAAAGCGCGGCAGCACGGCGCGCCCCCAGAAGTCGAAGGCGGCGCTGGCCGTCAGGCGTTCGCGCAGAGCGCCGTAAAAGGCGCGGTCAAGGCGGAGGTAAAAGGGCAGCGGAAGGGGCAGAAGGCGTTTGCCGGCGTTGTCGCTCTGCCAGCGGGTGAGGGCGTCAAGGGCGGCTTCCGTGTCCGGGGTGTCCACCAGCAGGACGCGGCGGCGCTGTTCTTCGGGCAGGGTCGCCAGGGCGCCGGTAAGGGAAAGCAGGTCCGTTTCCTTGTCCACCACGGCGACAGGCCCGTCATGTCTCTGCAGAAGCCTGCGCAGGGCGTGGCCGAAACCCGCACCCAGCAGCACGGGCAAGCGCCCGTCCGAGGCGCGGGGAACGGAAGAATTGACGACGGCCTCCTCCCGCTCCGCTCCGCCGCCGGAAAGCATGGCGAATTCGCGGCCACCTGACCGGGCGAGAACATCCACAAGATCGGCGCCGTTGTAAACAGGAGTAAACATCGGACCGGCGGGGAGGCTCATGCGGTCTTTTTCTTGGGCAAAGGCTGGACGATGATATCATCATAGCACAGGCGGAAGCAGACGTTCTGGTACGTGCGTTCCACCAGCATGTAAGCCCGGCCTATGGAAATTTCGACACCCGGGTATACTATGCCGGGCGTGGACAGACAGCATTCAACCGCTCGTTTTTCATCCGTGTAGAGGCGACTCCACAGAGTGTCCCGCCTGCGCATGAGATGTTTGCGCTCTTCGGAGATCCGGGCGAGTTTGCGGCTGGCGTCGCTGCTGTCCGGCGGCAGATGCCCGGCGACGGCGTTGAGGTGCGTGATGGATTGCGACATGTCGGAGATCATGTCGTCCACCTTTTCCAGATGGCGGATGCGCAGGGGATCGTAGCCAAGAAATATCTTTGTGGACAGCCCCGCCTTGTTGCCGAGCTGTTTGCCCACATATACCGTGCCGTAGGCGTTGACCGTGCTGCCGTAAAGCTGTTCGCGCACCACGAGGTTGGCGCCGGCGTACACGGTGGAATAGAGGCAGAACTTTTCAATAACGATGTTGCTGCGGCTGCGCGCTTCCACTTTTTCCAGAAAAGGCGCGAGAATTTTTCCTCCGGCGGTGACAAGGCAGCGCTGGCCGGCTCCGCCGCGCGCGCCGCCTTCTATCATAATATCCTGGCGGGCGCGGGCCTCTCCGCCCTCAAGCATGCCCATAATGCGGATGTTGTCGGCCTGGATGGAAAAACCGGAACGCACGGTGCCGTGGACGGCCATATCCCCCACAAAGAAGATGTTGCCGGTCTGAAAACTCACGTCCCGCCGTACGTTGAGCAGGCATTTGACGGTGATTTTGCCGGCGATGTAAAAAATATAGCCGTTGGCGGCGGCCAGAAGATATTGCGGATATTCCGGATTGATACGGGTGTTCGCTCCGACCGGAAGCGTGGGTTCGCTCTGTATGAAACGCGGGTCAATGTCCTCCTCCCCGGCCTGCTCAAGGGGGATGACCTCCGCCAGCACCTGGCCGTCAATGGCGTTCTGGACATAGCCCAGACTGTACAGGTCGGACGACCCGTCCGTTCCTTCCCTGAGGGCGGGTTTCGGATGCAGGTGGTTGAAGTCCGGATTGAAATAGTGCCGCAGATAGTATTTCATGCTTCAATGGCGAAAAAATACCTGTTCGTCCGCTGACCGGACCGTTATGCGTTTTTTTCACTCTACAGGAACAGGCGGAATCTGTAAACACTAACGGTCGGATTCGGGATTAGTTTAGCGTGCGCTCCTGGAGACCCTGGAAATATTCCGCGCGCCTTACGACGTCAGACTGTAGTGGCTTTGCAATTCGTCCTCGCTTTCGTACATGGGAAAAAATTCTTCCACCCCGACCTCTTTCAGAAGCCGGGTCACATGAGGCGCGGGCGCAAGCAGCACAAGCCGGCAGCCACGGCTCCGGCTCTTGGTGCTGGAGCTCACAAGCGCGCCAAGGCCGGCATTGTCCATGCGGCCGGCTCGGCTCAGATCCAGCGCGACCTCCCGCGTGTTGGGCTCGAGCAGATAGAAATCAAGCTGGCGGCTGAACTCCCATACGTCGTTGATGAGAACATCGCCCGTCAGGCGCAGCACGGTAACCTTTTTGGACAGTTTGGGTTCAAGGGCAAACATCAGAGGCCTCCTTTGGCCCGGGTTTCCTCCTCGTTTTTCAGCGCGCGGCGCAGAACCTTGCCCACAATGGTCTTGGGCAGTTCCTCGCGAAATTCCACAAGGCGAGGCACCTTGTACGGGGCGAGTTTTTTTCTGCACCAGGAAACAATGGCCGCCTTGCCCGGTTTTTTGCCGGGTTTCGGCACAATGTAGGCCTTGAGCACCTCACCCCTGAGCTTGTCCTGAATGCCCACACTCACGGCCTCCTGCACGTCGGGATGTTCCAGAAGCGCTTCATCCACTTCACGCGGGTACACATTGTAGCCGCTCACGATGACCATGTCCTTTTTGCGGTCCACAATATAAAAAAAGCCGCTTTCATCCATCACGGCCAAATCGCCGGTATAAAGCCAGCCGTTGCGCAGCGCGCTCGCCGTTTCGTCCTCGCGCCGCCAGTAGCCGCGCATGACCTGCGGCCCCTTGATGACAAGCTCCCCGACCTTGCCGGGGGGCAGGGGCAGGGCGCCGCCGTCCATATCCACAATGCGGGCGTCGGTGCCGGGCAGGGGTATGCC
>JAISXC010000271.1 GCA_031270875.1 Desulfovibrio sp. | reverse complement strand
TTGTCGGTCAGTTCCTCCGCGATGGCCTCGCTCACGTAACATTCCGTCAGGTACAGGGTGTTGGGGATAAAAACCATGCGCATCTTTTCCGGCGGCACCTGGCGGAGGCGTTCCATCATGATGCCCAGCGTTTCCTCTTCGGTATCCATGTACATGGGGATAAAAGCCCGCTTGACGAAGGTTGTGGTCAGGCAGTTGAGATAGGTCGCCTTGCGGTCGATCTTGTCCACAAGGCTTTTGGGCGCGAAGTCGCAAAGGCCTATGCCGCAGGCATTGCCGTGGGATTCTTCTGAAAGGTCGAGAACCGCGATGCTGGTGATGACGGGCGATTCAAACTCGGGGACGCGATCGATGCGCAACCGGCCGATAATGTTCGTGTCAAGGCCGGTCCCGCTGTAATTCTTGCCCATCTCCTCAATCACAAGGGCGTCGATGCGGTCGACGGGCAGGCCCGGCATCAGCTTTTTGGAGTATTCCAGGAGGGGGGGCTCTTCACTGACGAAGTTCTTCCCTTCAATGGCGACTATTTTCGCGGTTTCCTCATATCCGTTTTCAACAATGGCGATTCCGCCGATTACGGGCATCTTTTCGATGATCAGCGAACCGACGTCAAGCAGAAGCGGCGAGAGGAGTTCGGAGCGTCCCAGATTATGGAACTGGGCGGCGCCCGGGGGGCCGCCCAGTCCCACCACCAGTTTTTTTAACAGCCCGCTTTCCACGGAACCCTTGAAAGATGTATGGGTTTTCACCCGGTTGATCGGGATGACGACATCAACGGCAAAGGCGGACTCCAACATGTAGGCGACGAGCCCGGAAGCCGTTTTGCCTATCTCCCTGCCCGCATTGCAGGTGACGATCCCGGCCCCCAAACGGTCTTCCGTGATGCCGAGGCTGTCGAGCACCTCTTTCTGCCCTTCCTCGGTGCCGCCGCCGTGGCTCCCCATGGCGGCAAGCAGAACCGGCGCGGCCCCGGCCTCTTTCACCATCCGCACGGCTGTTTCAAGCATGGTCAGAATGTTCTGTATGCCCCGGCTGCCGACGGTGATGCCCACTTTCTGCCCCGGCTTGATCAGGGGGATGAGACGCGCCATTTCATCGCGCATGACCGCCCTGACATCCGTTATCCTGGGGCGCTCAAACGTCTGCCTGACCAATACCATTTTGGGGAATTTCCCGGAATCCGTCATATTTTTTCCCTCGCAAATTGAGCCCTGCGGCCGTTATTATGTCAGGCCGATAATCGGGAACCAGGTCACAAGGGTGATTATCCAGAGGATCCAGGCCAGGAGGCCGACTGCGCATCCTCCCTTCAACAGGTCCGCCACGGAAAAGTACCCGGTGCCGTAGAAGATGATGTTGCCCATGGTGTTGAAAGGCAGGAAGAAGGCATATCCCATGAGAATGGCCTGGGGCAGGACAAAGGCGACGATGGGGAAGTTGAAGGACTGGGCCATCCCGATATAGATGGGAATCATGACTCCGGCCATGGCTGTGGTCGTTGACCAGATGATATGGCTGAAAATGGAGAAACCCATCATGATTATGGACAGGGCGAGCATGCTGGTGCCTGCCAGACCGAAACTGTTGATCAGGTGCTGGATGACCCATGCGAGGGCCTTGGTGTTGTTCAGGACATTGCTCAGGGTGATGACGCCGCCGAAGTAGACAAAGAGTTCCCAGGGAATGCCCTTTTGCGCTTCCTTCCATGTGAGCACGCCGATTTTCGGGAGCAGAATGAGGGCGCTGACCGCAAAGGCCACCATGGTGGCGTTCAGATGGTGCAGCATGTCCGTGGCCCACAGCAGGAGGGCCAGAGCGAAGAAGAAGAGGGCCTTCTTTTCCGCCGTGGTGATCGGCCCGAGTTTTTTGAGTTCGCCGTCTATATACTCCAGGCCGCCGGGGATGCTCTTCATTTCCGGCGGGAACAGCCAGTGCAGCACGAACACCGAACCGACCAGCAGAAGGAGGGTGGTGGGCACGGCGGCCAGAGCCCAGAACGCCCAGGATGTCTGCGCCGTGGCCCCGCCGATGGCGGCCACTATCATGCCTATGGCAATGGGGTTGGGAATTGTCGCCGTCTGGAAGCCCCCGGCCGTGATGCTGGAGGTAAGGGCATTGGCGATGCAGATCAGTTTGCCGAAATTGCTTGTGCCTTTCTCCGCCTTGTAGCTCTGGGCGATGCCCTCGACAATGGGCAGCATGGCGGCGGTGCGGGCCGTGTTGGAGGGAGTGAAGGGCGAAATGACAAAATTCGCCAGCATGGGCGCGAACGTCGCCCCAAAGGGCGTTTTGCCGAATAATTTCAATATATTCAGGGAAATGCGCTTGGCGATGCCCGTCTCGATCATGGCGATGGAAATGATGAAGCCGGTGACAAGCATCCAGAGCCCGGCGGTGCCGTAGCCGGAAAGGGCGAAGCCCGCCTGCCTGACAAGGACGCCGTTCTTCATGGCGCCTGTGGGGTTGCCCACCCAGAGATACAGCAGCGGCACGATGATGATGATGCTGGTGGCCACGCTGACGCTGAGCGTTATCCACAGGACGATGGCGCCTGAAAAGATCGCCAGCACCTTGTGTTGCGTGATTGTCATGCCTTCGGGCGTCGGCAGGACCCACACGAGAAGGGCGACTGCCAGGGCGATGATCGTGCCCCACTTTTTGCCGAATTCGCCAACGGTTACTTTTGACATTTTGGTTTCTCCTTTAAAGGGGTTCCGCAAAAGAGATCGCCTTCGTTGTGCCGAAATGACCGCGATTGTGCTTTCAATCTTTGTTCACGCATGGGGGAATCCGGTAATTAAGCAAGAAATGCGCCATAATGATATCTTACGGTATTTCAAAGGAATACGCGACCACTTTATACTTCGGCAGGAGTGGAAATGCGACAAAAGAAGCGTCTTGCCTTAAAGGGAGCAAAAGAGACGCAAAAAGGCCAATGGCAAAAAGCGCTACTGCGCTATTTTCGTAATGGCGTAGCGCCGCATTTTGCGGTACACTGTGCTTTTGTGCATGCCGAGAAGGGCCGCGGCCTCCCGCTGGTTTCCGCCTGAAATCCGGAGCGCCCCAAGAATGCGTTCGCGTTCGTTCTGCGGCGGAATCGGATTTTGTGCCGTTGCCGGAAGGGGTTGGGCCGGTTTTGGCTCCACGCCGTGAAGACGGCCGCGGGAAAACACGGCGGCGGAGCGGGGCTCGCCGAATCCTGAAGACCCCGTCCCCTGCCGGTCGAGGATTCGCCGGATGTCTTTTTCCGTGACAAGTCCGCCCTTGTGCAGGAGGCAAAGCCGCTGGACGCAGTGCTGCAGTTCGCGCGCATTCCCGCGCCAGGGGAGATTTTCAAGAAACGTCAAAGCGTCGGGGGAAAAGGCGACAGGGGCCTCAAGCCGGCACTGGGCGGCGAAGCGCCTTGCGAGAGGCCCGATGTCGTCCTTCCTCTCGCGCAGGGGAGGGATGAAAACGGGCAGTCCGTTCAGGCGGAAAAACAGATCCTCACGAAAGGTTTTTTCAAGAACCATTGCCCACAGGTCGACGTTTGAGGCGGCGATGACCCTGAAGTCCGCCGGGATATACCGCTCTCCGCCCAGGCGGAAGACAAACGGCTCCTGCAGGACGCGCAGCAGGCGGGTCTGGCCGTAGTGGTCCATGGCGGAAATTTCGTCAAGAAAAATCGTACCCCGGTGCGCCATCTCGAAAAGCCCCGGTTTCCCCTTGCGCGTGGCCCCGGTGAAGGCGCCCTCCTCATAGCCGAAGAGCTCCGATTCAAGGAGCGTCGGGGGCAGGGCCGCGCAGTTGACGGCCACGAAAGGATCCCGCCGGCGGGGGCCCGCGTTGTGGATGGCCTGGGCAAAGACGTCCTTGCCCGTGCCCGTCTCTCCCGTAATGAGGATGGGAGCAGCGCTCCCGGCATAGGTCAGGCATTGCCGGACAACATCCGCAAGCCGCTTTGACGCGACGATGAGGGTGGAAAAGGTATGATGGGCCATGAAGCCCGTGGAGACGAGCTTTCTTCTCAGGCGTGTTTCCACCCGTTTGATGCGCTCCGTCTGCTGCAGCGTGAGCACCGCGCCGATGGCGGATTCCTGTCCGGGGACAAAGATGACGTTGACCAGAAACCACTGCCCGCCGTGCAGAATAATTTCGTCGGAACAGTTGCGCCGCGACAGAAGGATCTGGCGCAACTCCGGCACCGGCCAGACATCCGGCAATTTCACTCCCTCCTTCAGTTCCGGCAGGGCCAGGAAGGTTTTGGCCGCTTCATTGAACATGGTGACGCGGTCTTCATTGTCGAGAGTAATGACGCCCTCGCTGAGAGCGTCCACAGTCGTTCTGAAGACGGCGACCCTGCGCTGTTCCCGGTCGCGGGCGGTCGCTATGCGCATTCCCTCAAGCAGCGCCTGCCCCAGAGAGGCTTCCCCGCTTATGTATGACAAAAAAAGCGGCTTGTCCGCCTGAAGGCACTGCCGGGCGGTTTCTCCCCCGACCAGCACGTCCGGTTTCGCGGCGAGGGCCTTGTCGACCGCTTCGCGGATGGACTGCCGTGTTATGGAGGAAGGGTAGACGCGCATGTCTATGTCAAGGACGCTGGCAAAGGCCGTGATGTCAAAGTTAAAGTAAGGATAGGAAATGAAAGCGATGCGGGGTTTGTCGGACCCGCTCAATTCCCTGGCCTTCGCAACCAGTGTGCTCAGATCGTAAATGGTGGTGGGGATGCTGACAAGGGGCGCGGTTATGCCGGAATGAAGAAGCACGTCAACGGTATTGCCGCGGGTGATGATGACGTGGACCCCCTCATTCTCCATGCGCCGGGCTATGGGCAGCGCCGCGTCAAGCGTCGCGTTGCACACCTCCACGCGCTCTCTCAGGCCGAGTTCCGCCGCCGCGGCGAGCATGCCGTCGTAGACCTTGAGATCAGGGGCGATTACGCCGATGCGTTCCATAGCCCGCTCCTCCTCATTTTTTCCGTCTCTTTTTTCCGCTCCCTCAAAACAGGACGCTGTTCTTGCCCCGCCCGCGATCCTTCGGCGCTGCTTTCAGCCCGCGGCGCTCCGCCCGCCGGCGTGGGGCACCCTGTTTGCCGGGCATGGTCGTTCCCAGGGCGATGCCTCCCAGAATGAGGCAGGCGGAGGTGATCAGTCGCGCGTCCACGGTTTCGCCCAGCATGACGGCCGAGCCAAGTATTCCGACAACAGGGGCGGCGAGCACCCCCAGTGACGTGGTGACCGCCGGGAGGCTGGCGTTTATTATGGTCATTGCCCAGAAGGCAAGCGCGGTCGCCGGTATGCCGCAGTATGCGAGAAGCAGGGCGATCCGCGGGGAGACGCTGAAAGAGGGCGGTCCTTCAAAAATCAAAGCCAGGGCGGAAAGCAGCGCCGAGGACAGAAGCAACTGCCAAAGCAGAAGCTGGAAGGGCGTGGAAAGCCAGACATGCGCCCGGATGCGGAGAATGGCGACGGCCCACGAAAAGGCGCTCAGGAGCAGCAGGCCGTATCCGAGCGGGGCAGTGTCGCTCCCGGCGTCAATGGAGAAGGGATTGCACAGGACAAAAATCCCGGCCAGTCCGGCCGCGACGCCCAGCAGGCGTCGCGGGGACAATGCCTCACCCAGGAAGAGCCAGGCGCCCGGGGCGACCCACAGGGGCGTGGTGTAACCGAGGACGGCCGAACGTCCCGCCGGCACGAACTGCAGGCCGGCGGCCATGAGCGCCGTGCCGCAGGTCATGTTGAGGACGCCGATCACCAGAATGATGGAAATATCCCGCTTTTTGGGGATGACAAAGCCGCCGGTGGCGCATTGGACGGCCAGGACGGCGGCGGCGGCAATGATGCAGCGCAGGGCCGCCGACCAGAGCGGCGGGATTGTCTGGACCAGCAGCTTGACCACCGGCCAGTTGATCCCCCAGAACACCACGACCAGCGTAAAAAGCAGGATTGCCCTGCGTCGGGATATTTGCATACGCTCTTAAAATAGTGTTAACACTCTCTGGCGCTTTCAACTTTACTCGGATCAAAAGCTTTTTCCCTGATAAAAAGGGCCGGCACCAAGGCGCAAATCGCGTAGGCAATCCCAAGCGTCGCGATACCAAAGCCGATGGAGTTGCTTTGCGCCATCATGCCCACAAAGACCGGGGCCGTGATGGAGCCGATTTTGCCGATGGAGCTTTGAGCGGCCACAGAGGTTCCGCGTATGGCCACAGGGAAGCTCTCGCTCATGAACGCCGCCAATAAGGCATAAGGGATCGCGTAGAGAAAGCCGAACAATACCATGAGAAAAATCACGTTGCCGGTGTTGACGAAGTTGACGATCAGTGGAATGGCCGCCGCCGTCGCCATTCCTCCGAAAAACCAGATTCCTTTGCGGCTGAAACGGTCAGCCAGGAATCCCGCCAATATCTTGCCGAACACCATGGCGGTATATGTGCCGGCAATGTAGAGGCTCATGTTTTTCAAATTCAAGCCCAGATCTGTCGCTAGGTAGCTCGGCAGCCAGGTATTCGCGCCGTAATAGCCGAATTGCAGGGCGATATTGGCAATCGCCCACCAGAGAAACACTCCGCGAATTGATCTGTCGCGGAAGATCGCCAGATATTCATTTTCCTGTTTGACTTTTTTCGCTTTGGCCGCCGTGAAGCTTATCGGTTCCTGCACCCGAAGCAGGATGACAAAAGACAGTGCGGCCGGAATCACGGTCAGAACGAACATGGGCCGCCAGCCATAATCCGGCAATGTGAAGGCTGACAGCAGCGCGGCGCCAATATAACCAACAGACCAGCCCGCCTGCAGCGTGCCGAGGATCAGCCCGCGTTTTTCCGTCGGCACATATTCCGCGACCAGTAGAGTGCCAATCGCGTAAAGAGCGGAAATGCCGAACCCGGAAAAAAAACGCACCACGGCGAACTGGAGATAAGAATGAGTAAAAGCTAAACACGCTGTCAAAACGGAAAACATTGTCAGCGAAAAAATCGTAACTCTTACCCGGCCGATTCGATCGGCAAGAACACCGGCCATCAGACCGCCGATGCCCATGCCGATCAAGGTGATACTGCTGAGCGAACCGGCCTGCACCTGGCTCAACCCAAATTCCTCGCGTAAAACCGGCAAGACTAGATTCAGAAGCTGCAAATCCATCCCGTCAACGACCAAGGCCACAAAAATAGCGATAAACAGCGGAATCCAACCGGCGTTTTCAGTTTTTTTCACAATACTACGCTCCTTTATTTTAAAGACTTACCATGGATTTGCGGGCGGGGCCATCACATCGGATCAAGTCGAGACTACCTCAAGTTACGAGTGATATGGTGTTTTTGGAAAAAAAGAGAAATTTCTTAAATGACCGTGTTGCGCAATGTCCCCAATCCGTCTATGGAAACTTCCATTATATCGCCGCGTTTTAAAAATTTCGGTGGATTAAAACCGGCTCCAACTCCTCTCGGCGTGCCTGTGGCAATGATATCGCCTGGCTCAAGAGTAATACCTTTGGTAATGCAGGCCAAAAGTTTGGGAATGGAGAATATGAGTTCATTGATGCGGGCGTCCTGCCTCAGTTCCCCGTTGATGCGGGTCTGGACGCGCAGCGCCGTTGGATCCGGAATCAGGCTTTTATGGGCGATATACGGTCCCATGGGGCAAAACGTGTCTAACCCCTTGCCCATGATCCACTGCACATGTTGTTTTTGCAAATCCCTGGCCGTGACGTCATTCAGAATGGTATATCCGAAAATGTAGTCAAAAGCGTCGGTTTCGGAAATTCCGCTGGCTTTTTTGCCCATGACAACAGCCAGTTCCCCCTCATAATCCAACGCGGAGGTCACGTCATCATGGGCGTTTACCGGCGCCTCCGGGCCGACCACCGTGGTGGGAGGCTTGGAAAAAATGATGGGATGTACAGGCAGCGGATTAGAGGCGTTTATCTCTGTCACATGTTCCGCATAATTTCTGCCCACACAAAAGATGTTTTTGGCGGGATATGGAATCGGGGCCATAAGGGCGACGGAAGTCACGGGTATTTTCGGCAGATCCTTTTCCATCAGGAGGGATCGCGCCGCGGTGAGAGCCGGTTCTCCCTTCTCAATAAAACACCGCATGCAATCAGGAAAGGCTGTCCGGCCGGTCACATGCCTTTCCGCGTCGGGCATGGGGATAATGAAATTCATATCTCTGTCAATCATGCCAATCGCCTGGGTGTTTTCCTTACGATACGTAACGAAACGCATGAATAATCCTCCCAGAGTGAGAGAAGAAGTGCAGGACACCGCGGGAAAAGCTGCCCTTCACGCCCGCAGGGGAGGAGCGTGAAGGGCGCAATCTTAAAGGCCTTATTTGTATTCCTCGGGCGTCATCAACCTGGCGCCGTCCCATACGCTGCCCACCAGCGCGCTGTAGCGGGAGAGGTATTTGCTGGAGACCTTTGCGGGAGCCGGCTTCCATGATTTTTTACGTTCGGCGAGTTCCTCGTCGCTCACCTCAAGAGTCAAGGTGCGTTTAGGTATATCGAAACTGATCATGTCCCCGTCGCGGATCAGGGCTATGGGGCCACCCGCCCGCGCTTCGGGCGCCACATGCCCGATGCACGGGCCACGCGTCGCTCCGGAAAAACGTCCGTCAGTGACAATGGCCGTTGTGCTGCCGAAGCCCATACCCATGAGCACGCCGGTTGCACCAAGCATTTCACGCATACCCGGTCCGCCTTTCGGGCCTTCGTAGCGGATGACTATAACATCGCCGTGGTTGATTTTCTTCGCGTAGATGGCGTCCACCACCTCTTCCTCGCGGTCGAAGCAACGGGCCGGGCCCCTGTGGACGAACATTTTGGGATCCACGCCGGACTGTTTGACAATGGCTCCCTCAGGAGCGAGGTTTCCTTTGAGGATGGCCAGACTGCCTTGCGGATGCAAGGGATTTTCCAGAGTGGTGATGACCCTTGTGTCATAGTTTTCGCAATCTTTGACAATTTCACGCCAGGTCTTGCCGCACACGGTCATGGCGTCCAACTTGATGTACTTGTCACCGAGGGTTTTGAGAAGGACGGGAATGCCGCCGGCCTTGTCAAAATCGTAAAGGGTGTACTTGCCGGACGGCACAACATCCACCAGATGGGGAGTATTGCTGCTGATGCGTTCAAAATCGTCGGGGCTGATTTTAAGATCCAGTTCAGCCGCGATCGCCGGCATGTGCAGCATCGCGTTGCTGGATCCTCCATAGGCCATGCAGGCGGTAACCGCGTTATTCAAGGAATCCTGGGTCATAATGTCACGAGGCCGGATATTTTTGCGCACCAGGTCCATGACCAGCATGCCGCTCATCTTCGCCTGACGATTTTTTTCAGAGAATACGGCATGGGTCGTCCCGCTGTTCGGCACGGTCATGCCCAATGCTTCGGCCACGCAGGACATGGTGTTGGCCGTGCCCATCATGGGACAGGAACCCAGCGTGGCTGAAGCTTTCTGTTCCATGCTGGTCAATTGGGCCTGGGTGATTTCCCCGGAGGTGAATTTTCCGATATACTCACGGACTATCCAGGAACCCGTCACTTCCTTGCCCTGGACGCTGCCCGCCAGCATGGGACCGCCGGTAACGACGATAGAGGGTATATTCAGGCGCGCGGCGGCCATGAGCATGCCCGGCACGATCTTGTCGCAGCCGGCCAGGAAGACCAGACCATCCAACTGATGGCCTTCTATCGCCAGCTCAATGGAGTCGGCGATGACGTCGCGGCTGGGCAGCACATAGCACATGCCTACGTGCCCCATGGTGATGCCGTCGCAAAGGCAGATTGTGTTCATTTCAAAGGGGACGCCGCCTGCCGCGTACACGCCGTATTTCACCTCAAGAGCAAGATCGCGCAGATGTTTGTGCCCCGGATGTATTTCACTCCACGAGTTCACCACACCGATAAAGGGTTTTTCATAATCCTCAGGAACAAGCCCCAAGGCGTTCGCCAATGCTCTTGTGTTGGTGCGCTTTAAGCCATTACTCCAGATGCCGCTTCTCCATTTTTTGTCATACATTGCCGTTCTCCTCTTCGTTTGGATGTTATTCGGTTACACAATCTTCGCAGTGAGGCCGCAGCATGTTAAAACAAATGAACCACGCTATATTGCTCTGGCATTACAGATGAAAGTGAATTCCTTCCGCGCTCCTTGAAAACAGCCGGTCTTCGGTTAGGGGATTTGCAAAAGCCCTGTGCTTCTCCAAGGAAGGTGGGCGGAAAAATCGTGAGCACATACAGGGCGATACGTTTGAGCAGCATGGTCTTGGACACGGTATAACCCAGAATCAAAGCCGCAACCAGCAGCCACCTTGATTTTGCGCCATGAACGCATCCTCCAAAACGGAATTCGCTCAAATGACGGAATTGGGATTAAACACCGCCATGCTGTGATAAATTCCCAATTGTTGCGCCTTGGTTTTTTTGCCGCTTGCGACATCCAGGTAGAGTTTGAAGAGCTCCCATCCCTTGTCCGCGATGCTTGCCTCACCTGTGGCGATTGGGCCGGCGTCGACGTCAAGCAGATCCTTCCAGCGGGTATACAGTTGCGTGCGGGTACTCACCTTGATAACCGGGATTTCCCGCAAGCCGTACGGAGTTCCCCGACCTGTGGTGAAAACGTGCATGGTGCAGCCGGCTGCCACTTGGAGGGAGCCGCAAAAAAAGTCCACCGCGGGAGTGGCGCAAAAATACAGCCCTTTCTTTTGGGGGTCTCTTCTGTCGCCCGGCTTGATCACGCCCACAAGCGGCGAATTGCCCGATTTGACAATCGTGCCCATGGATTTTTCCGCGATATTGTTCAGGCCCCCGGCCTTGTTGCCCGGGGTCGTGTTGGCTGAGCGATCCATCTTGCTCTTGGCCAGATAGTTGTCGTTCCATTTCATAACGTCCACAAGATCTCGGATGACTTCCTTGCTGACGGCTTTGGCCGCCATCAAATCCACACGATCCCGTACTTCGCTCATCTCGGAATACATTACCGTGCCGCCGGCCCTGATTACCAGATCCGACGCGAATCCCAAGGCCGGGTTGGCGGTCATCCCCGAGAAGGCGTCACTGCCTCCGCATTGCATCCCTATGACAAGTTCGGATGCGGGGCATGTCTCACGGCGGCGTTTGTCAAGCCTTTGCAGGCGCATTTCCGCCTCTTTCATAATTTCCGCTATCATGCTCTCAAAGGAGGTAAATTTGGGATCCTGCAGAACTATTACATAAGGCCCCTTCTTCTGAAATTCTTGAGTATCCTTGGGGAAAATGATTTCCGGCTGGATTTTCTCGCATCCCAGAGAGATCATCAGGGCTTCTCCGCCGAAATTCGGATTCAGCGCGATATTTCTCAGTAATTTTATAGGGATACCAACATCGGGCGAGTCCATTGGCACGCCGCAACCATATTCGTGCTGTAAAGCCACGACATCATCCACATGGGGATATTTAGGCAACAGTTCTTCGCGGATGCGTTTCATGGCAACTTCCAGAACGCCTT
Organism: Desulfovibrio sp.; assembly: GCA_031270875.1. Next base: position 8,369 of record JAISXC010000271.1, on the reverse strand, counting down.
CCACACAGTTGACCGAAGTTGAAACGGCGAGGATGTTGAGGGTGCCTACCGTGCCGTCCGCATTGCGGTAGCCTTCGAACGTATATCCCTCCAATGGCTCCGCGGGGGGAAGCTCGGCCGGGTTCATTTTCGCTATGGCGTCCAGATCGGGGGCAGGCGGAATGGTAAGCATTTTTTCCCGCACCCATGAACCTTTCGCAATTCTGTTTTTTGCTATGCCCACCACAACGCCGTACCGGACAACGGGTTTGCCGGTCTCTATGGTTTGAACGGCGATTTTATGCGCCTGGGGCACATCTTCAAGAAGAGTGACATGCTCAGCGGCTATATAGTCCCCTTTCTTGAGGCCTTCGTCATTCGCCGTCACCACCACATTGTCTGCATCGTGCATGCGGATGATTTGCGGGGATGAATTGTTGCAGGTGGTACATGACATGAGCGTGTTCTCCTTGCATTTGAAATAAGAAAGAAAGCTTTTTACGCAGTGTTCCCGGCTGCGTCACAGGCGCAGAAGGCCCAACTTGTCCCAGTAGGGGACGCTGATCATGAAAGCGGCCAGGGCGAGAAGCAGATAGACGACGCACATCTTTATTGTGGCGCTGTGTCTGACCATGTCGCCGCCAGCGGCATAGTAACCAGTCAGATAGACAGCATTTTGATAGAAAACAAGCCACACATTGCTGCCGCAAAACACAGCCATCATTATGGGCCATGGATTAAGGTTCACGCCCATGCACAGCGGCACGAGAATAGTTCCGAAGATGATCATCGTTGAATTCATTGACACCATGATGAAGCGCAACGTTACTATGCCGAGCATGACAGCCGCGAACAGCGCGAACAGATTGCCGGTCAGCCCGGAAAAGTAGGGATTGATAATTTGTTGCATCCACTTGTCTATTTTCAGATCAGCAAACACTATGCCGATGCTGAGTACGCCGCCGAGGAAGAAAATATTGTCCCAGGGGAAATTGCTGCGAAAATCCTTTGTGCTGAGAACCTGGAGAAGGAGAAGCACAAGCAGGGCGATCAGGGCCACCAGCGTGGCGCTGATTTTATGCAGTGAGCCTGTTGACCAGAAAAGCAGCGCGCAACAGAGGACAATCAGGGTAATTTTCTGATTTCTGTCCATCGGCCCCATGGCCTTCAGTTCGTCACGCACATATGTGCTTGTAATATTTGATTCTTTTTCAGGTTTGTAGGCAAAAATAATAAAGAAATACGTGCCGGCAACCATTATGACCAGCCACGGGAGCATTCCGATGAACCAGGTCAGCCAGGTGAGCTGCGCCTGAACGGAGGCCGGCAGAAAGCCGAAGAGCAAGTACGCCTGCACATTCGCGCTGAGGAACGCCAGGGAAAACTGGGAGAAACCCATAAACATGGCGCAGAACATCCCTTCCGCGGCGGGGCTTTTGGCCGGATAGCCCATGGCGTCGCTTATGGCGCGGCTGAAGGGGGCGGACACGGCCACCTTGACCGTGGTGCTGGGAATGAAAGGGTTTACCACCAGGCTGGAGCAAAGCATGCCCAATACCTGCCCCCGGAAAGTCGCGGGGAAGACCGTCAGAACAATCAACGCTATTCGCTTGAGCAATCCTGTTTGCGACACCGCGACGCCGATAGCCAAAGCGGCCAGAAGTATCCACCAGGCGGGGTTTGAAAACGCTTTGAAAGCGACGTCGAATTTCACTATTCCCAGGAGGGCCCACAGGGCGTTCAGGGCGAGGGCGATCCAGTATTCGGGCAATACCTGGAAAATCATAAAAATGACGGCACCGAGCAGCGTGGAGAGGCAGAGGAGGCCTTGTTTGGACAAACCTTCTGGAACGGGCAGAAAAGAGCAAATCAGACAAAGGCCTATTCCCAGAAAAGCGCCCCAGAATTTTTTTGTCCTCCAGCAGAGCGGTATGTTTGTCTTTTTATCGCCGGACGCTGTTGTCATAACTCCTCCTCGGCTCCTCTCGCCGTTTTCAGCATATAATTCTGGCGCGCGGCGCTTCCGCGAACGCCGCGCGCGTTGCCCTCACCTCGTCAAATTGCGGAATTCGGATTGAACAGCACCATCACGAAATGATTCCGAACTGCCATGGGTGGAATTCGTCCGCGCCGTATCCCATAGCCTCGCCTTTGGGTTTTTCGCCGGAGGCGACGCGCACAATATAGTCGAACATTTCTTCTCCCACTTCATTCAGGGTCTTTTCACCGTCGACGATCGTGCCGCAGTTAAAATCCAGATCGTCAATCATATTGTTAAAGGCCGGCGTGTTGCTGCAGAATTTCATGGTAGGCGCCGGGTATGTGGCCAAACAGGTGCCCCGGCCTGTTGTGAAAGCCACCAGGTTGCACCCGCCGGATATTTCTCCCGTGACGGATACGGAGTCCCGCGCGGGGGTATCCATGTAAGTGAATCCCGGTTTTGTGACAGGAAAACCGTAATCAACCACGTCGACCATTCCCGTATTTCCCGCTTTTCTCACAACGCCGAGCGCTTTTTCAGCCGTACTGGTCAGGCCGCCTTTCAGATTGCCGGGAACCGTACTGCCGGTGAATTGGACAGCCGCACCGACAGAGTACTGCCGCCACCATTCCATGATATCAATCACTTTTTGGGCAAGTTCGGGAGTTGCCGCCCGCTTCGTGAGAACAGTTTCGCCTCCGAATATTTCCGTACTTTCGGCGAGGACGCAGGAGCCTCCGTTTTTGATCAGCTTGTCCATGGCAAGGCCTAACGCCGGATTACTGGAAACACCGGAAAACCCGTCGCTGCCGCCGCACTGCAGCGCCACCGTCAGATGCTCCACGGACGCGGGACGTCGGACATCCTGATTGGCGAGTTCCATAAATTGTTTAACAGTATCAATGCCATCAGCTATGGATTGTTTCGATCCGCGGTGCTCCTGAATTACCAGACGTTTGATCCGGTCTGTTTCAGAAATGCCTTCCCGCTCCATAAAAGCATCAATGTTGTTGCGCTCACATCCCAGCCCGACAATCAAGGCCCCGCCGATATTTGGATGTTTTATGTAGTTGCCGGTACAGCGGCGCAGAATATCCATCGGCGGCCCGCTTTGCTCCATGCCGCATCCTGTCTCCGTAATAAAAGGAACAACCCCGTCAACATTGGGCCACCGCTTCATGACTTCCGGGGTGAAATGCGCGCAAATCTTGTGAACCACGGGAGCGCTGCACAATACCGTCGTAAAGATGCCAATGTAATTGCGGGTGCCGACCTTGCCGTTGGGGCGCACAAAACCGTTGAATGTTGGCCGTTGTTCCTTGGGAACCAACCGGGTTTCCTCATACTCGCTGCAAGGCGCATAGTCTTTCTCGGCCTCCTCGGTATGCACATTGTGTTTATGGACATGCTCACCGGGTCGAATCGCTTTGGATGCCTGGGCAATTTCGGTGCCGTACTTGAACACCGCGCCGTTTTCCGGAATGTCGCTGACGGCGATTTTGTGGCCGCTGGGGATTTCCGTGACAGTGACAATATTATTGATCCCGATGCGGGTGCCCTTGGGAAGATCAATTCTCGCCACTACGACATTGTCCTTTTCGTTGAGACGTATCACCGGATTTTTTTCTGACATGCGTGTACTCCTCTTTTTGTCGTTGTTGAAAGATTGACGCATCACCGGATTTTTTCTGGCATGCGTGTACTCCTCTTTTTATTGTCGTATGGGGCATACATCTTAATGCGTTTCACCGGGGAATTGGCTCCAGGGATCCCTGTCCGCGAGATTGCCCTCTTTGTCAAAAGCTATGGGCTGGGGATCGCCAAGCACTTCGCATTTGGGTTTGTTCTCCAGTTCCTTGAGCAGTTCAGGGGAAACAAGAAAACGATCCAGGGTCAGCGTGTCCCGCGCCCACAACAGACGCACCTTGGCGGGATCTTCCACCATGCAGTTTTTTATGGTGCAGCGGAACAGGTCGAGATCATTGTCCATGGTCATTGGCACGCCCGCTGAACGGGGCACTGTGGCCGTAATGACGTTTGCGTAGGTGGCGTTGTAATCAATTTTGCCGGCAAATCGGCGGGTGATGACATCAGCGTTGCCCATGCCCGTCGCATTGCCCTTGGACGCATCGGAAATATCCAGTATGCCGATTTTATTGATGCTGGGGCCGCCTGATTTGAACGGAGTGGAATAGCGGCCGATAATGTTCGGATCCATCCCCGCGCCGGAAATGTCCTTGCCCACCCGGCTGAGTATCAACACGTCAAGTTGCGCTGTCGGAAAGGAGGGCATGCGCGTCGTGGAATACTTGAGAAGTTCCCTGTCGCGCTCAATCAATTTTTCGCTCATGACCACTTCCACCAGGCAAGGCACTTCACTGGCGTTTTCCACAGTGGCAAGGGCGCCGAGAACATTTTTTTTCGCCGCCAGTATCAGTTTTGTCATTTCCGGCATAATTTCGGCGAAGGCTCCAAAGCCCAGGGTATGGGCGGAATCCGCCCCGGCCTGCTTGCCGAGACCGATGGTGAACATTTTTACAACGCCGCTTTCATGGATTCCCGAAAAGCTGGTGTGGAGCTTGACGCGATTGATGACGAAAATGCCGTCCGCGGCCGCCGCGAGGGCATCCATGTACACCGGCAGTCCGCGTTCCAGCGTGCCCAGCCGCACCACATCCATGGAGGAACGGACGGGGCAGCCGGCGCTTTCTTCCGTTATGCCGAGGCTTTTCAGCATATAGGCCTGCCCCTCCGCCGTGGCGCCTCCGTGGCTGCCCATGCAGGGAATGATGAAGGGTTTTGCGCCTTCCTTTTTGAACCAGTCCACAGTGGCTTTCACCAGTTCAGGCAGACGCGACATGCCGCGGGAACCCACCCCGATCGCTATGGAGCCTCCCCTGGGCAGGCGGCCGCGCACTTCCGAGGCGTCCATGGCTTTTGTGACGGCTTCCGTGATGTCTTTGATGCCGTCGTCGTCAAGAATGCACCTGACGCGGGCAAGGGGCGGCACGACAACATTTTGAATGAGATTCTGGACAGCGGGCATTGCGCACATACATTTCCCTCCTCAATTTCGCCGATGGCGTGTATATGAAAAATTCACTGTTGCTTCTGCGCAAGCCCCATAGCTTCCAGCGTGCGCCGTATGAGGTTCTGATTCTCGGGAGACGGCTGAACCAGGGGCAGTCTCAGGTCCGCTTTCATTTTTCCCATGACGGCCAAGGCCGTCTTGACCGGGATGGGGTTGCTTTCGACGAAACAAGCTCTGTTCAAAGGATTGAGCTCATAATGCAGCTTTCTGGCTCGCGTAAGATTGCCCCCGGCGCAGGCGGCGCAGAGGGTCGCCATTTTGCGGGGGGCAATGTTGGACGTGACTGAAATAACGCCCTCGCCGCCAAGCATCAACGTCGGCAATACGGTAAAATCGTCCCCGGAAAGCAAATTGAGATCCGGCCCGCAGAGTTCCAGCACTTCGGAGACATACGTCATGTCGGCCGTCGCTTCTTTCATGCCCGTCACGGAGGGAATTTCCCTGAACATTCGGGCCATGGTGGCGGGGTTTATGCAGACGCCGGTTCTGCCGGGCACGTTGTAGACAATCAGAGGCATCTCCGGAACTTCGTCCGCGATCTTCCTATAATGGGCGAAAAGACCGTCCTGCGTTGGTTTGTTGTAATACGGGGTGATGAGCAGCGCGGCGTCAGCGCCGGCCTCTCTGGCGATCCGCGTGAGGTGGATTGCCTCCGCCGTATTGTTGGAACCGGCGCCGGCTATCACCGGAACCCGTTTTTTCGCCTGATCAACGCAAATGCGAATGACTTTGGCGTGCTCCTCATGGCTCATGGTGGCCGATTCGCCCGTGCTTCCACACGGCACCAGACCGTCTATGCCTTCACTGATTTGCCACTCAATAAATTGCCGGTAGGCTTCCTCATCAATGTCGCCGTCTGAAAACGGCGTCGCCAACGCCGTGTATGCTCCAGTGAATCGCATGGTCGCTCCTTGCGCTCTGCGCGCTGTCGCTTGCCTGCCGCCGGCAGGCAAGTCAGGTTTATCATTTTTGCGATCAGACGCTTAGCCCATAACCTCGGGCGATCAGTTCCGCGGTGTGGGTAACTTCACAGGAGAGTCCCCGCTGGCTCAGTCCGTCGACGATATGCATACGACAGGCGGAGCATCCCGTGACAGTCAGATCCGCATGCGTCTTGTCGATGGAGTCAATCTTGTCGTCGTTGATTTGGCGTGAAAGCTCGTAATACTGGGCGCTGAAGGAGCCGGCGCAGCCGCAACACTTGTCGGCATCGGCCATTTCGACAAAGGTTACTCCGGGGATGGCCTTGACAAGTTCGCGTGGCTCTTTGGAAACCTTCATTCCCCTCACAAGATGACAGGGATCATGCATCGTCACGCGGCGCTTCACGTCTCTGAAGTCCTTGCTGTAACCAAGTTTGCAAAGGAAAGTCGTGAAGTCCTGCACCTTGCCTTTCAGTGCGTCCCATTTGCCGAGTGCGGGGGAATTTTCCAGCACCATGCCGTATTCGTGCGACAGGGCTGTGGCGCAGGTGGCGCAACCTGTGATGATGGCGTCATACCTTTCGGAAGCCATAATATTCACGTTGACTTCCGCCAGAACCTTGCCGACGCCGAAATCGCCGGAGGTTATGGCCGGAGTGCCGCAACAGACCATCTTTTTGGGAATATGGACTTCCGCGCCGTTTTTGACCAGAACGCCCAGCAAAGCCTTGCCCGCTTGCGGATACATATAGGAGAGCATGCAACCGGGGAAAAAGGCGACCCTCGCCTTGATAGAGCCCGTCGCGGGCCTGCTGACTTCAGGGACGAGACGCCGCAGGGGTTTGGACGCCAGCCTGGGCACCACTCGGCGCAGGTTCAGGCCTGCGGCGGGGATGGGGAATCTTGAGACATGCCCGGCCCCGTCATCTTTGGGCCTGAACAACAGCGACTGGAAAGGGGCGCCGAAGCTGAGACAAGCGTCGAACAGCCTTCGATACGTCAGCCAGGTAAAAGCGACTCGCTTGGCCAGAGGCATCGGCACTTCCCCGTAAATCTCCTTGCGCAGGCGCATGAAGATGTCCGTGGTTTTTATGCCCGTGGAACACCTTGCCGCGCATGCCTGGCACAACGTGCATTTTGTGATGGTTTCGGCCAAATGTTCGTTCGCTTTCAGTCTTTCATCGGAAAGAAACCGCGCCTGGAAAAGCCGCCCGCGCGCGCAGGACGACTCCACCGCGAGTTTGGAAAAAACGGGGCAGACGGCATGACACGCGCCGCAAAAGGAGCAATTCGCGGCCATTTCCTTTAACGGAGTGTATTGATTGCTCATAGGTCTTCTCCAAAAAGACATCCGGGACTGAGAATGTTTTTGGGATCCAGGACTTTCTTGATTCCTTTCATAATGCCGTACATGACGGGACCGAATTGTTTTTTCATGTATTTGATCTTCTCGTTGCCGATGCCGTGTTCGGCCGTGACTGTTCCGCCCAAGGTCAGCATGAAGTCGTAGAAGTCGTCCTTGACCTTGGTCGCGCGTTCAAATTCCTCATCATTGGTGTAAAAAAAGAGCGGATGGAGGTTGCCGTCGCCCGCGTGCCCGTAACAGGCCGTCTTGACGTTATATTTCTCCCCCAGTTCCCTGAGTTTGAGGAGTTCTTCCGGCAGGCGGTTGATGGGGGCGGCCGGATCGCCGCTTATTCTTTTTCCGAACCGCGATACAGCCAGCATACAGTTGCGTCGGCCTTCCCAGATTTGGTTGATTTCTTCCGCCGTATTCGCGAAGCGCAGTTCACTCACGCCAAGCTCCTTGCAGACGGCGGAAATCTTTTCGATCTTGCCGTCAAGCGTGGCGGCGTCCCCGTCCACCTCAATCAGCAGAAGCGCCGCGGCGTCCACAGGCAGATTCTGATGGATGACATCCTCAACGCAGCGTATTATCGTGTTTTCCAGCAATTCCATGGTGGAGGGAACGACGCCTGCGACCATGATTTTGGAAACGGCTCTGCCCGCCGATTCAAGATCGCTGAAAATCGCCATCATGGCCTTTTTGCCCTCAGGAACCGGCACCAGTTTCAGGATGGCCTCGGTTATGATGCCCAAAGTTCCCTCGGAACCGGCGAACAATTGCGTCAGGTTGTAGCCGGCGACGTCTTTTATGCATTTGTTGCCGGTATGAATGATTTCCCCGTTGGCCAGAACAACTTCCAGCCCCGCGACATAACTTCTGGTTGTCCCGTACTTGACGCATTGCAGTCCGCCGGAATCGGTGGCGATGTTCCCGCCGATGGTCGTATAGGCGAAGCTGGCGGGATCCGGGGGATAGAACAGGCCGTATCTGGCGGCGGCTTTTTTGATGTCGGCCGTGATCACGCCGGCGCCCACTGTGGCGGTCAGG
>JAISXC010000244.1 GCA_031270875.1 Desulfovibrio sp. | reverse complement strand
TGGCCGCGCAGCACATCCGCGAGGGAATCCTCGGGATTGACTACCAGGCGTCGGGGAATGCCGTTGACTACAAGCGTTTTTGTTTCCATATCAACTCCTTGGGTTAGCGTTGATGCCTTGGGGCGCGCCTGTTTGTATTTATTGTAGCATAGAATAGATAATAGCAAAGACAAATTGTTATACATATATGTTTTTAATAACATAACAAAACTTCAACCAGGCCCGGATTCAAGCGGAGAGAGCCGCGCTCGGTGGCAAAAAAGCGTTTCCCGGCGAAAAGATCCTGAAGAATTATGCGATGTGACCGATAAAAGACAAGACGGGCAATTTTTTTCGGAGGGTGGCGTGCCGCGTTTCAATTCTTTATATCCCGCAGCTCAACTTACTCTGGAGCTGCTGCGCGGCCGGATGGTTTCCCAGCTGATGGGCGGGCTGTCCGGCTCGCCCGATAGCTTTGGAGATGTCATCCTGCCTGATTTTTCCGCCGTGATGCGGCGCCCTGTCAAGCCCATGCGCAGCGGCGCGGAGATGATGAACGACGCTCTGGGCGGACTCAGGCGCGGCGAGGCGGTCATGTACCGCCAGGCGTCCCGGAATATGGCTGAAGGCTCCTCAATGGTCGAAATGGCCGCGGAAGGCGTCAAAAACATCCAGAACGACCTGCAGAGGATGCAGGATATTGTGGCGGCGATACAGCAAGATTCTTCGCTGGCATCCGCGCTGACGCCGGAATACAACGATCTGGCTAAATCCGTCGCGGCCCTTGTGCAGGGAACAGAATACAACGGCATCCGCCTGCTTGACGGAAGCGGGTGGGATCATGATAAGCGCATTGCCGTCGGACCCGGCAAAGCCACCGGAAAAATCAGCCTGCAGGCGGGCGAGTCCGCAACTGATCTGACGCTGTTCAATCTCGAAGATCTCACGAAGCTGTATCCCGCGCCAAATTTGGCAGATCCGGCAACAGCCTCGGCGACAGCCGGTATGCTTTCCGCTTCTCTGGGCCGGCTCTCGGTCATCCGGGAAATATACGAGGCCAGGTCGCGCCTGTATGCCTCGGAGGCCTCATCCTTCGTCCGTCAGGCGGATATTCTGGATCATTCCGCAAAGCGGCCCGGTTTTGACGGCGGAAAAAATTCCGGGGACATCCTTTTCGAAATGATCATGGGCGGAAGGGGAGGCATTGTCAACGCGCGCGGCTGAATTTCTTCCGTTTTTCACTTCAGGAGGCCGTCAGGGGCGGCACGGCGCGGCTGTCCCGGCTGTCCGCCGTTGCGGCCTTTGACCCGTCCCGGGACGGCTGGCTTGGGACATTGCCCTGCGTCTGCATGGCGCGCAGCATTTCTTCACTGATGCCGCCGCGCGCGTGTCGTTTGCCGGGCGGAGTATTGGTGGTGTAACGCACCTTGCTCCCGGGATTGCCGGCCTCCCGCATCCCCTCCTGCGGAGCCCGGGCCGCCGCCGGATCGGACATGGAAATGCCCGTTCGCATAACAGCCTGTCTTTTCTGGTTTTTGGCTGAGGGATACAGGGGCGGGCGTACCGCCGCGGGGCCGAGTTTTGTTCCGGCTTCCTTCTGGGCCGCGCGGGCCAGATCAAGCCCGGATTGCGGGTAATGCCGTCCCGTTCCCCGCTCGGCCGGCATGGCTTCAACACGGCCGTTTGCCGGTGTTGTCTGTTGCAGGCGCAGTTGGGCAAGGGCCTCGCTCACTTCCGGCGGATCGGCTTCCGCCGGCATGTCCGCTCGTGCCGTCAGAATATCGGGATCGCCCGCGGATTTTTGTCCGGCCTCCGCTCCGGATTCCTTCACAATGTCGTGTTGCGGGGCAGGCCCTTCGTATACGGAGGGCAGGGCATTCGCGCGCGGTGCCGCCGCTGTGGAAAGAGTTCGCGGGGTATCGTCCTGTGGTGCCGCCGTCTCTCTCCGGATTGCCTCGTTTTGCGGGAGCAGCGACGCCGCGGCGGGGCTGAAAGCGGCGCTCTGGGCCATGCCGGCGGCGCTGCGCGTGGCGGAGACCAAATTTTGGGAAAGTTGCCGGTACATCATGTCCGCAAGGCCGATTCCTCCTGCGGATGTCATTTTTTTGGCGAGCTCTTGATCATACATGTCCTGCCAGAATTTTTCTTCCCGGCTGTGCAGCAGACTGCCTTGAGGAACCGTTTTGCGCATTTCCTGCCACATTTTTTGGATGAACACGGATTCAAAACCCTCGCAGGCCTCGCGCAGCTTTTTTTCCTTTTGCCCGGGAGTGAGTTTTTTTCCGCGCAGATCCCCGAGACCCGCAAGGCGGGCCTGCAATTCGCGGCGGGATCTCTCGTCGCTTGATGCGTCAGGCGGGATGCCGGATGGAATGGGCGAAGTCATCTAGATCACCTCCAGGTCGGCATGGAGCGAGCCTGATGCCCGCAGGGTGCGGAGTATGGAAATAAGCTCGCGCGGTGTCGCGCCGATGGCGTTGAGGCCGTCCACAAGCTCCTGAAGGGTCGCGCCCTCCACCATCATCAGTCGGCGGTTTTCCTCTCTTATATTGACATCCGTCTGAGGAGAGATCACCGTTTGCCCTTGAGAGAAAGGACCTGGTTGCGAAACCTGCTCGCTTTCCCTCACCGTGATCTGCAAATTGCCGTGAGCCACCGCCGCGCGGGAAATGCGCACATCGCGTCCCAGCACCACGGTG
>JAISXC010000078.1 GCA_031270875.1 Desulfovibrio sp. | reverse complement strand
TCTTCCCATCTGAGGCTTGTTGTGCGCATTGCCATGGATTTTCAGCGTCGCTGGATGCAGAACGTGCTTGATCTCGTCCAGGAGGGCAACGTGGGGCTGGTGCGCGCCGTCAACAAGTTTGATCCGGATAAAGGCATCAAATTTTCCTATTACGCATCCTTCTGGATCAAGGCGTATATCCTTAAATTCATAATGGACAATTGGCGGATGGTGAAAATCGGGACCACGCAGGCGCAACGCAAGCTCTTTTACAATCTGAACCGGGAACGGCAGAAGCTGATCGCTCAAGGGTATGATCCGGACAATGCGACCCTTTCCAAAAAATTCGGCGTCAGTGAAGAGCAGATTGTGGAAATGGATCAGCGCCTTTCTTCCGCCGATGTTTCCCTCAACGCGCAGATCGGGGACGAATCCGGCGCCACCCGTATGGATTTTTTGCCGGCACTGGAGCCCGGCATAGAGCACAGGCTGGCGTCGGACGAAATATCGGACATTGTGCGTGAACGTCTCAAGTCCATTATTCCCGATCTCAATGAAAAGGAACTGTACATTTTGCATAACCGCCTGCTGACGGACGAACCAGTGACCTTGCGCGAGATCGGCGAGAGGTATAACATCACCAGAGAACGGGCGCGACAGCTTGAGGCGCGGCTTCTGGAAAAAATCCACGAGCATCTTGCCGAGAATATTACTGATTTTTCAGACGCATGGATACAGACGTAACTTGGTGGGAACCGAGATGAAATCCAAAGCAATTGTCCTGCTCTGCGCGCTCCTGCTGGCGGCGTTCTCGGTATCCTCTCTGGGGTGCGGCGGCTGCGCCAGCAAGAAGGCGGACAAGGCCGTTCCCGCCGTCAAAGCGGACAGTCCCGCCGATGCCCCGCGCGTTCAGGAGCAGGAGGCCAGTCCGCTGGAAACGCGGCCCGCTTCTTCCGAACTTTCCGCCGAGGCGCTTGATACCTACGCCTATCTGGTTTTTGCCTCCTGCATGTATGCTGAGGAAGAAAAGGCTCTCTTTGAGGCGAGGGAATTGATGAAGCGGGCCAAACTCCCGGCAAGGGCGTGGATGGAGGGCGGCGTGTGGCTTCTGGGGCTGAGATCGCCCCATGCAGCGCCTTTTCTTGAAGATGCTCATACCTTGTGGCCGGATGACATATCCCTCAACCTGCTCTATGCGGAGGCACTGATAAACAACGGCGGGGTGGAACAGGGCATTGCGCTTATCCGCGCGTATCTGCAGAAATATCCCGACTCCCTGGACGCGCGTCTCGAACTTGCCCTTCTTCTTGTCAAGAACAGGGAATTCACGGAAGCGGAGGATCTGCTCAAATCCGTTCCGACGAAAAAGCGGACGCCGCTTGTCAACTATTATTATGCAAGGGCATTGATCGGCATGCAGCGCCAGGGCGAGGCATTGTCTCTGCTGCAGGCCGCTGTCAAAGAACAGCCGGATTTTGTGGAGGCCCTCGCGGAGCTGGCCTTTATTTACGAGCAGCGTTCAAATTTGCCGGAGGCGCGCAAAATTTATGAGCGTATTCTTAAACTTGACTTCGCCTCTCCGGACGTGTTGCTGCGTCTCATCAACATTTCCCTTCAGCTTCAGCAGCCGGAAAAGGCGCTCAAGTACATGCGCCAAGGGCCGGACACAAAGCAGTTCCGCCTGACAGTGGCAGGCATGTTCATGGATTTTCAACATTCACTTCAGGCTGAAAATATCCTTAAAAAAATCGCGGCTGAGGGGGACCAAAGCGGTGAAACCTATATGTTGCTCGCGGATGTCACGTATCAACAGCGGCGCGATCTGGCCGGTGCGCTTTCCTGGCTTGACAAAGTGCCGACGGAAAGCAAACACGCGGGTCAGGCGCTATTGCTGCGCGCGCGAATTCTGGCTGAGGCCGGTCAGACCGAGCAGGTTCTTGAGGAAGTCCGCAAGGGACAGCAAAGGTTTACCGACATCTCCGATTTCTGGGAGATGGAAATCCGTATCCTGGCCCATGAAAAAAAGATGGCGGAAGCTCTTGACGCCAGCCGCAAGGCCATCAGACTCTGGCCTCAAAATTCGGATTTATTGTTTTTGTTCGGCTCTCTGCTTGATGAAACAGGCGACAAGAAGGACGCTTTCAAAGTGATGGAAACAATTTTGGAGAGCCATCCGGACAACTTTCAGGCGCTCAACTATGTGGGCTACACATTGGCCGAGGAAAACCACGATCTGGACAGGGCGCTGGAATTGATCGTCAGAGCCAATCGGCTTTCGCCAAACAAATCGTACATAGTGGATTCCCTCGCCTGGGCGCTTTTCAAGATCGGCCGGGCGCAGGAAGCCCTGATTGAAATCCGCCGGGCCGTGGAGCTGGGAGGGCAGCCCGACCCTTCCATCTGGGAGCATTACGGCGAGATCGCCCAACACCTGAACCTCAGGGATGAAGCCCGCAAGGCTTACCAGAATGCTCTGGAGCTCAAGCCGGTCAATGCCGAGTCCTTGCGTCGCCGCCTGTCGCAACTATGAAAAACTATTTCCTTTTCGCTTTGTTCACCCTTCTCTGCGCTTGCGCGAAACCATCCGCAGTCGACATGACGCCGGAGAAGCAAAATGAGATGGGCGAGTACCTGCGGAAGTATCTGGCTTCGGCGGATGTTCCCCCGGCGCCGTTTCGTGTGCGGATGAGCCTGCGTTTTGGCGTTGCGGAGGACACGCGCCGTGTGACGGCTCTGTTTTGGGGCAACAGCGAGGATCGCCTGAGGCTTGACGTTATGGCGGGCATTGGAGTCACAGCGGCGAAAATTGTCGAGGACGGCCGGCATTTTCTTGTGTACAGCCCCAATGAGAACAAAGCCTGGTTCTTTCAGGGGGCGGAGAAACCTCTTTTGCAGGTTGGAGTGCCCATACCTTTTCATCTCGGCCACTTGGCGAATCTGCTCAACGGCCGTTATGCCCTTGTTTTCGGAAAGGAGTGCGACCGGGGGAAATTCCTGCAGGATGGTCTTTTGCGTTGCGAACTCGCCGGCAGGCCCGGCGGCCGTCTGACCATCAATGCCGACGGTTTGCCTCGTCTCTGGCATGAAAACCGGAAGGGCGGCGGGTGGGAAATGCGGATTGTTTACAACGAAGGCGGGCACGGCTTGCCGCAAAGCCTGATTCTCACGGCGGAAGACGGCAAACGTGCCGTTGTTCTCGTCAAGGAACGCGAAAACCCGGCAATGCCTTTTACGGACGGGCAGTTGCGGCTTACCTTGCCGGAAGACACGCCGTTTTTGCCGTTGGCGAAGTATAAATCCGCCATCCGCAAAGATTGAGTCCGTCGCGCATTTCCCCAAAATTTTTGTGGCGTGCATCAGGGAGGATTCATGCGGCGCATCCATATTGCTTCCGATCATGCGGGTTTTGCTCTGAAACAGACATTGGTGCGGCATCTGACCGACCGTGGTTGCGAGGTCGTGGACGACGGCGCTTTTACAGAAGAAAGCTGTGATTATCCCGTCATGGCGCACAAACTCTGCCATGCCGTCGCGCGTGAGGAATGCCTGGGCATTCTGGTTTGCGGCTCCGGTCTCGGCATGTCCATGGCGGCCAACCGGCATTCCGAAATCAGAGCCGCGCTCTGCACGACGGAATTGCATGCAAGTCTGGCGCGCCGGCACAACAACGCCAATGTTCTCTGTCTTGGCGCCAGAATCACCGGTGTGGAACTCGCCGTGGCCATTGTGGCGACATTTCTGGAAAGCGGTTTTGAGAGCGGCCGGCACGCGCGCCGCATCGGCCTGCTCGCGCCGCTTGCCGGAACCCAGTAAAATTCAAGGTGCACCATGCTGCTGTATAATACTCTTGGACGCAAAAAAGAAAAATTCATCCCTGTGAGGCCCGGCAGGGCAATCATGTATGTTTGCGGCATTACGGCCTATGATTTCTGTCATATCGGCCATGCGCGGTCAGTTGTTTTTTTTGACGTTCTGGCGCGCCGCCTGCGCCGTTTAGGCTATGATCTCACGTTTGTGCGCAATTTTACAGACATGGATGACAAAATCATCGCGCGGGCCAGGAATGAGGGCCGCGACTGGCGGGAAGTGGCAAACACCCACATTGCCGCCTTTCATGAAGATATGGACCGCCTGAAGGTATTGCGCGCGGACATTGAGCCGCGCGCGACAGAGTATATCCCGCAGATACAGGAAATCTGCTCAATGTTGATCGCCGGGGGCAAAGCCTATGCTACCCTCTCCGGCGATGTGTATTTTCGTGTGCGGGCCTGGCCCCTCTACGGCCGCCTCTCGGGGCGCAGTCTGGACGAACTGGTTGCCGGGGCGCGGGTCGTCCCCGGAGGGGAGAAGGAGGATCCACTGGATTTCGCCCTCTGGAAGGCGGCAAAACACGACGAGCCTTTTTGGGAGAGCCCCTGGGGCAAGGGCAGGCCGGGCTGGCATATAGAGTGTTCCGCCATGAGCGCTCCCTGGTTGCCGCTTGACATACACGGCGGCGGGCAGGATCTGATTTTTCCGCACCATGAAAACGAGATCGCCCAGTCCGAGGCGGCCGGCAACGCGGCTTTGGCGAAATACTGGATACACAACGGCTTTGTGCAGACAAACGCGGAGAAAATGTCAAAATCTCTGGGCAACTT
>JAISXC010000074.1 GCA_031270875.1 Desulfovibrio sp. | reverse complement strand
TGACGCAGACGCCTTCTTCCACGAGGCAGGCCTTTATGCAGGCCGCTCCGTAAACAAGGCTCACGCGCCAGTTTTCAGGCTCAAGACGGGAGAGGGCGTCCAGCGCATTCAAATGCCGGACCAGATGCACCGGCGCCTCCGTCATGTCCAGCTCCATGTTGTGCAGCCGTTTGCGGGCCGCGTTTCCGTCCGGCCCTTCGGGGATGAAACGTCCTGCAAACCGCAGAAATTCCAGCGAGCATTCCGGCAAAGCCCCTTCCTCCGGACGGAAGGCGAAACCGGTCTGGGCAATTCTGCCGCGCCGGTGCAGGGCGGCGGCCCAACCGCAGCACAATTCCACAGGACTTTTCAGCGCATCCCGCCGCTTGTTTTCCGATCCGGAGGTTCCGGCTCCGGCCAGGCTCTTTTCTTGCCAGAACATCCAGAAAAAGCGGGCAAGGGGATGGTCGCCCTCGCGCAGGGCAAGCGCGCTGGCAGCCGAGGCGACTTCAAGGGCCGCGGCGGGCCCGCCGCGCGCGTGCGCTCCTTCGGCGGCAAGGCTCCGGCACAGGCGCAGGGCCTCATCAGCGCTCCCGGGCGAGAGGGCCAGAAGAATCAGGCATTGGGCAAGGGAATGCGAAACGAGGGATCTCGCATGGTTCGGCAGGCGTTCCCATGCGGGCAGAGCTTCGAGCAACCGCAAGCCAGCGGCCGCATGTTCGCGGGCGTTGATCCTCAGAGCGCCGTTGCGCACTTGTTTGGCCACTGTCAGCCAGAAGGCGAGCCGCGCGGGCGGTCCTTCCAGACGGTTGAGGGACAGGCCGCGCGCCGCGCCAAGCAGGCTTCCCGCCCTGTGCGCGGGCAGATGACTGGCATTGACACGCGCGAAAGCGGCGCGTCCGATTTTTTCCGCCCGCTCCGGCCGCATTTTCGCCCAGGCCACGCGATCCAGAAGTTCAAAGCCGTCCTGCCAGACGAGAATCTCCCTGCCGGGTTCCAGAAGAGCGTTCTGGTCTTCGCCGACATCCGGACTCAGGACGCAGCAGCCGGCCGAGGCCGCTTCCAGCAGCCGGAAATTGCTCTCCCAGGCGATACATTCGTTGGGCACAAGGCGGCTGTCGTCATAGAGAAGCATCATGTCGGAATGTTTGAGCCCCTCCACACACTCAAGGCCGCGCTGGGAAAGCAGCTCCACAAACCATTCCCGCAGGGGACGGTGTTCGGTGCGCCGCGCGCACAGGCTCATGAAGCGCCCGCGCTTTTCGTGCGGCCGCCACTGCCGCCCCTGGCCAAACCAGGCGAACCGGCTGACGGCCAATGGTCTGCACTCTTCCGGAAGATCAGCGAAGAGGGAGAGATGCGGGGTGAGCACCCCGTCAAAGAGAAGAGAGTACCACTGCTGCCAGAAGAGGTTGAGATGCGAATCGACGGCGAAGAACAGGGAGGGGCAGGGGGCCTTGTCCAGACCGGCAAGATAGAGGCGCGGGCCGAGGCTTTCCTGCTGCACCAGAATATCCGGAACAAAACCCCCGGCGGAAAGTCGTTTCAGGATGCGGGGCAGAAAAACGATGCCGCGCGGCGGACGTACCTCCTCAATCTTGTGGCCCATGCCGGCCAGAGCCTGCGCCAAGGGCGCGGAAACATCAATGAGGAGGATGTTCATCCCGTGTCCGCCGTGCTTTCCATGGGCCGCGCAATGTCCGCAGCCTAACCTATTCCCTCAAACAAAACGGAAGAAAGATAGCGCTCCCCGGCGTCCGGCAGGATGACCACAATCGTTTTGCCTTCCAATTCCGGCAAAGCCGAAAGTCTGGCCGCCACTGAGGCGGCCGCGCCGGAGGAGATGCCGGCGAGGATGCCTTCCTCCCTGGCGAGACGGCGGGCGAATTCCACGGCTTCCTCATTGCTCGCCTGCTCCACCTGATCCACCAGGGTCAAATCCAGGGTATCCGGAATAAATCCCGCTCCGATGCCCTGAATTTTGTGCGGTCCCGGCTTGAGCGGATCCCCCGCCAGATGTTGTCTTATGACCGGGCTTGTCGCTGGTTCCACGGCGACAGCCCGGATCGCCTTGCCACGGTCTTTTTTGATATAGCGGGAAACGCCTGTGATAGTACCGCCGGTGCCCACGCCGGACACCAGAACATCTATGGCGCCGGCCGTGTCCTCCCAGATTTCCGGACCGGTGGTTTTTTCGTGAATGGCGGGATTCGCGGGATTTTTGAACTGCTGCGGAATAAAGGTGTTTTTCGGATCCGCCGCCACGAGTTCCTCGGCTTTGCGTATGGCCCCGGGCATGCCTTCGGAACCGGGCGTAAGCACGAGGTTCGCCCCCAGCATGGCAAGAACGCGGCGGCGTTCCAGGCTCATGGTTTCCGGCATGGTCAGCGTGAGGTCATAGCCCCTCGCGGCCGCCACAAAGGCCAGGGCGATGCCGGTATTGCCGCTGGTCGGCTCAATGATTTTCACGCCGGGCTTGAGCAGACCCTGTTTTTCCGCCTCCCAGATCATGGCGGCGCCGATGCGGCACTTGACGGAGTAGGACGGGTTGCGCCCCTCAATTTTGGCAAGCACCGTGCTTTTCGGGCTGACAACACGGTTGAGTCTGACAAGCGGCGTAAGACCGATGGACTGCGAATTGTCGTGATAGATTCCGGGCATGTCGTTCCTCCTGTGTTTATATATAAACCGCCCGATGCGGTTTCGTCAAAACCGTGTTCCGAGAGCCTGCCGCAAATCGCGCCAGAGGTCTTCCACGTCTTCAAGCCCGACGGAAAGCCGCACAAGGGCATCGCTGACGCCGCGTTTTTTGCGTTCCTCAGCGGGCATGGACGCGTGCGACATGGTGGCCGGGTGGCTCAGTATGCTTTCAACGCCGCCCAGGCTCACCGAGACGAGCGGCAGGGTGACGCATTGCAAAAATGTTTTTGTCAGGGCGGAACTTTCCAGCTCGAAGGAAAGAACAGCCCCCGGACCGCTTGCCTGCGAGTTGTGAACGTCCGCTCCCGGATGCCCTTCAAGGCCGGGGTAGAAAACACGCCGGACTTCCGGCAGGGCGGAAATCCGGCGCGCGAGTTGCCGCGCGCCGGCCTGAGCCGCCTCCATCCGTACTGCGAGCGTTTTCAGGCCGCGAAGCAAAAGCCAGCAGTCCTGCACGCCAAGCACGGCGCCGAAGGCGTTTTGTATGAAGCGCAGCCTCTCTCCCGTCTTTTGTTCCCGCGCGACGACCAGCCCGGCCAGCACATCGCTGTGTCCATTGAGAAACTTTGTGGCGCTGTGCACAACGATGTCAAAGCCCAGTTCCAGCGGACGCTGCAGGAAAGGAGTACAAAAGGTATTGTCGGCGATGCTGAGGATGCCGCGTTCACGGGCCAGTTCGGCGATAAAGGCCAAGTCCGTAATCCTCAGCAGTGGATTGGACGGACTTTCCACAAAGATTCCCCTGGTTTCCGGACGCAGAGCCATCGTCACAGCCTGTCCGTCCGCGCTGTCCACAAAGGTGCTCTCAAGCCCCAGGCGGTTGAACAGCCCCGTCAGCACGCGAAAAGTGCCGCCGTACACGTCCTCGCTGACAATCAGATGATCCCCGGGGGAAAAGAGCAGAAATGTGGAAGATACGGCAGCCATACCCGAGGCGAAGGCCAGGGCCAGCGCCCCGTTTTCCAGATCGGCCACGGCCTGTTCCAGGGCCTCGCGCGTGGGATTGCCGCTACGCGTGTAGTCAAAACCGCCGTGTACGGCTGCGCGCTGATCAAAGGTGGAAGCCAGATAGATGGGGACGGCGGAGGCGCCCGTGTACGGGTCGCGGCTCGGACCGGCATGGATGAGGCGGCTTTTGAACTGCATGATCACTCCTTCGGTGATTTCGCGCTGTTTCAGCCCAGGACGCGCGCGAGGTCGTCGATCAGATCAGACTTGTCTTCGAGGCCGATGGAAAGGCGCAGAAGGCGGTCTGTCAGACCGGAGCGCTCCCGCATGTCGGGGGGGATGTCCGCGTGGGTCTGTACAAAAGGATAGGTGATGAGCGATTCGCTGGCCCCCAGGCTTTCAGCGAACAGGAATACCCTGACGGAGGCCAGGATGCGTTCCACCTCCGCGCGGGAGGATGTTTCGAAGGAAATTATGGCGCCGCAACCGCGGGATTGTGAAATCAGACGAGTGTGGCCGGGATCCGTCGGCAGACCGGGGTAGCGCAGATTGCGCACCGCTTTGTGTCCTTTCAGAAATTCGGCCGTCGCCAAGGCGTTGTCCTCGTGTTTTTTCAGGCGCAAGGACAGCGTCTTGAGGCTTCTGAGCAAAAGCCAGGATTCAAAGGGCCCCAGAATCGCCCCGACGGCATTCTGGATATAGGCCAGACGCTCTCCCAGCGCGGCATCACGGGCCACCGCCAGTCCGGCGACGAGATCATTGTGCCCGCCCAGATATTTGGTGGCGCTGTACACGGCAATGTCGGCACCAAAGTCGAGGGGGCGGCAGAAAACCGGCGTCAGAAAGGTATTGTCCACAATAAAAAGGAGGCCGTGCTTTTTTGCCAGAACCTCCAAAGCCTTCAAATCCGCGACTTTGAGCAGGGGATTTGTGGGCAGTTCAACAAACAGTCCCCTGAATTCCTGCCTGTCAAGGATGTCGGAGACGCGGCTTGTTTCGGAGGTGTCCGCACAGACAAAGCGCAGGCCGCAGCTTTTATAAAATCGCTCAAAAAGGCGGAAGGTGCCGCCGTACATGTCTTCCGTAACGAGAATGGCGTCGCCGGGGGAAAACAGGCGCATGACGGCATCCACGGCTGCCAGGCCTGAAGCGAAGGCAGTGGCCCGCGCCCCGCCCTCCAGAGCGGCCATTGTTTCTTCCAGAACCTGTCGTGTGGGATTGCCCGTGCGGGAGTAGTCGAATCCCGTGCTTTGCCCGAGGGCCGGGTGCTGAAAGGCGGCAGAAGGACAAATGGACATGGCGATGGCCCCTGTGGCGGGATCGCGCCGCGCGCCCGCCTGCGCCAGAAGCGTGTCTTGTTTCATATCCGTCTCCGCTTGGCCTGTTTTACGTTATTTAAGACGACCGATTTTATAATATTTATGTGGCAGAAAAATTCTGTCGCGCGTCAGGCGGCTCCGTCGTCAAATGTTGTAGTCGGGGAATTTGGGGCGGTTGTCCGTATCAACCAGATCTTGCAATGTTTTGCTGCGGTAGACGTTTTCAAGAGCCAGACGGGCCTCCTGCCACAGCGGCAGAAAAACGCAGCCGCCCTTGAGAGGGCACGGGTGCACCGGTTGATCGCCTTCGCAATCCATGCGGTATATCTGTCCGTCAAGAAAGCTGATCAGTTCCTCCACAGTAATGCTGGAAGGCGGGCGGGAAAGCACAAACCCCCCACCCTTGCCGCGTCGGCTTTCCACAAAACCGCCCTGGCGCAGCTGGTTGAGGATGTTTTCCAGAAAACGTTCGGGAATCGCCTGAGTGCGCGCTATTTCAGGGATGCGCACCAAGCCCTGGCCCCAGCGTCTGGACAGTTCGAAAAGGGCCCGCAGGCCGTACTGGCATTTGATCGAAACCCCCATGAAATCTCCCGACAAAAAACGGTTTTTCGCCCGGCTACGGGCTGCCAGTATTATTATAAATACGATAGGGTATATGATAAATAATTTTGAAAAAAAAGCAAGCGGTTTTTTCGGGGCGGACATCTTTTGGGCAATCCGCCGATGGCGGGCTACACCACCCCGTGCTCTCCGGGGCGCTCGTATTTTTTTTGTTGTCTTTCCAGCTGATTGCGGTAAAACTCCGTATCTCCCAAAATCAGCAGAACGGCTGAGGAGATGTAAATGGAAGACGCCGTGCCCACAATAATGCCGATGAGCATGGTGAGCGCGAAATCGTGTATGACGCCTCCGCCGAACACATACAGGGCCGCGGTGGCAAGGAGCGTGGTGCCGCCGGTCAGGACCGTGCGCGAGAGCGTCTGGTTGACGCTTTTGTTGATAAGGGCGTCGAAGGGCAATTTTTCTCCGGAACGCAGGTTTTCGCGCAGCCGGTCATAAATGATGATGGTGTCGTTGATGGAATAGCCGATGATCGTCATGATGGCCGCCAGCACGTTGAGGTCTATTTCCACC
>JAISXC010000001.1 GCA_031270875.1 Desulfovibrio sp. | reverse complement strand
GATTTCGCTGCGGCTGCCCTTCTCCATGCGTCGGCACGGCGCAACAAACGGCAGGAGGGTATCAGCCTTGCGGATTGTGATCGCCTTGATCATCGCGTTGGCTGTGGTTCTCTTTCTGGCGTCTGACACCAGATAAGAGTTGACCCCGAACCATCGCGAGTGGTTCGGGGCCGAAAAACCGTCCAACCTTGGCAGCCGTGGCACGGGGGCGCTAACGCGCCGTGCCGGCCCCGGTTCCTGGTCACACAGGGGCCGGGGTTCCCTTGTCTATACGGCAGACCCGGGCGGGAGTCAAGCGGCTGCCTCCCTCCGCTGCCGCGTTCCGGCATGGGGGGTCATATGAGTCGAATTTTTTTCAAACGTGTCTTAGCGGGCAAATTTGGAGGCGTTTCGTTCCCCCCTCCGGCCCTTGGCCGGAGGGGGGGCGCATTATACCAACTGAATCTTATGGCCGTACTTTTTGATCAACTCAGCGAATTCCATCTTATGAAAGCATCTCCCGCTGACGGAAAAATGAGTCTCGTCAATGTATTTTACCTCGTAGTTTGTATCGCTCACCTTAATTTTTCCTCCGTCCTGAACAACAGCAACTATGTTGTACATTGTGTCAATGATTTTGACTTCTCTTTCTTTTGATTGCATTTCCGGAAGAACAAATACATTATTTATCATTCTTGTTTTTTCCCCGTCAAACATAACTACTCCTTTCCTACGTTCGAAGAATCTTTGTTGTCGTGTTCCTCCGCATTGAATAATTGTCTGGACAAATCTTCTAAGATGTCTATGACAACCGGTATTGTTTTTAACTTATCATCATTATTTACCATGATTGCTTTTAGTCTTTTTTTACAATATTGTAAAACGTTTGCAATGTCGAGTGGGTCTAAACCATCATGAAATTCATAGATCATCCGCTGTTTGATTTGTTCATTCTTTTCCATGACTCTTCTCCTCTGGTTTTTGTTGTTTGAAAAAAAGAACATTTCCCCTCCGGAGAGGGGGAGTTCGCATTTAACACTCCCCCGAACCGGAGGGGAAATGGATAGTAATGGGCCGTCCGGCCCCTTCCTTCATGCCTTTCATTCACATTTATTTTAAATGTGAATAGGCTGTTCAGGGCAGGACAGTCATGTACCCCCGGCAGAGCCGGGGGCTTGAAAGGCAGTGAACCGCTCAAAGCGGTTTGAATATGTGAGCCCCCCAAGGGGGCCGACTACAACAACTGTAACTGATCTACCCGTTGGTCTTCTTTCTCTTGATGCTTGATATACTCACGCGCTGACGCCTCATCAAGTCCAACGGTTGAGACATAATAACCCCGTGCCCAAAAGTTCTCTCCTGTGAAATTTTTCCGCCTGCCTGAAAAATTGCGCGCGATATAAATGGCGCTTTTGCCTTTTATAAAACCGAGAACGGAAGACACGGCCAGCTTGGGCGGTATCGATATGAGTATATGCACATGGTCTTCAAGCAAATGCCCTTCTTCGATTCGGCACTCCTTCTGCCGCGCAAGCTCGTGCAGTGCCTCGCCCAAATGGGGACGCAGCCATGCAAACAGCTTTTTCTTTCGATATTTCGGGATCCAAACCACATGGTACTTGCAATCCCATTTTGAGTGGTTCAGGCTTTCTTTATCCAGCATCTGGGGCCTCCTTTCCATGAACTTTGAGCGGTTCACGAAAAGAGGCTCCTTCTATTTCCCGAAAAGTCAAACTTTGTGAGTCCCCAGGCAAAGCCTGGGGTTTACCTATTTTTTATTAAACAAGGGTTTGCTTCCGTGACATGAGCGATTCTTTTAAGAGCGAATGGCGCGGAAGATGCGCGTTAGCGCACCCTTGTTTAATGAACTTAGCCCGGTCTTCCAATATCGAGCCTTTCCGGCGAGAGCGGAGCGACACGAGCCGGAACGGCGTAGCCGGCCCGAAAAAAAAGTTAATTATTCCAAGGGGGGCGTTTCGTCGTGGGCTGATTTCATTGACTTTTTTTGGGGGAGGGAACAGTGAAGCCCCGGCGATATATAGCCTGGGGCTTCAGAGCGTAAGTCAGCCAATTTGCTTGAAAATCGGGTCATTCGGGGTCGGAAGCGGGCCGTCAAACCTGAGCTCCGGGCCGGATGGCGTCGGGGTCAAAACCCCGCCTCCGGTGCCGCCGGCGCCACGTAAGCTCCCATCGCCGCCATTTTGAATGTCGATGGCGCGCCTGTACTTGAGCAGCACCTGCGCCGGATCGACCTTCCCACCACTGGTGTATGCCAACGCCTTGATCAACTCGTCATACTTTTCCTGCACCGCCTCCGTTTCCTTTTTCGATGCGGCCAGCGCCGCTTCGAGTCTCCGGACCTCGATCCTCTCGAGCAACGCCACCCGGTCCTCTTGATTTTTACGGGCGCATTCCCGTTCCTGCGCCCGTCGCGTCCGTTCCTCCCATTCATCATCCCACGCTTTCTGGATGAGGTCGGCCCGGGCATTTGCTTTCCGGAATGCGCGAACGGCCAAGTCATATTTTTTCTGGTCGCTCCACCATTGGCCGAACAATTTCCAGGGCAATTTTGGAACTTTTCCGGTTTCCAACTCCTTTATCTCCCGAAGAACCCGCTCCGCATGGACTATTTTGTCCATATTTTCGCAAGCTAGTGACTTGCGTCATCTAAAAATTTCTATATAATAGACTCATCCAAAGCAAGGATGGGGCAAAACATGAGAACGAAAAAATATGTCATAACACTTCCGGAAGACGAACGAAAAGCACTAATGAAGAGGGTGAGAAGCGGAACTCATACGGCGCGAAGCATAACCCGCGCGAACATTTTGTTGAATTTGGACGAGGGATTGGGCGAAAAGCGTGAACAGGCGGAGGTAGCAAAACTATGCGGGGTCAGCATTGTAACCGTATACAAGGTGAGCAAGCAGTATGCAACGGAAGGATTGGAGGCGGTTCTGAGGCGAAAAAAGAGAGAGACGCCGCCCGTTCCATCGAAGATTACGGGGGAAACAGAGGCGAAAATAATAGCCCTCTGCTGTGGGAAGCCGCCCAAAGGACGGACGCGGTGGACATTGCGGCTGTTGGAGGAGAAGACGGTTGAGTTGGGGATAGTGGAGGCGATCTCGGATAACACGCTCGGTCGCCTTTTAAAAAAACACTGCTTAAGCCTCACCGACGCAAATATTGGTGTATCCCGCCGGAGCATAACGGCGCATTTGTAGCTGCGATGGAGGACGTATTGGATGTCTATTGTAGACCGTACAACGCCGATTATCCTGTGGTGTGCATGGATGAAAAGCCCTATCAACTGTTGGGAGAGAGCAGAACTCCGATTCCGATGAAAGCCGGCAAGGAGAAACGCGAAGACAGTGAATACGTTCGTGGAGGACATTGCAGTATTTTTGTTTTTGTGGAACCGCTTACGGGATGGTGCCATGTGTCACCCCAGGAACGGCGAACCAAAGTCGATTGGGCGCATCAAATTGATGATCTGCTGAGTTCCCTATTTCCCAATGCGAAAAAGGTGGTTTTGGTTTCTGATAATTTGAACACACATGTGATTTCCTCGCTGTATGAGGCGTTTCCACCCGAAAAAGCGAGAGCACTGGCTAAAAGACTTGAAATGCACCATACTCCGAAGCATGGCAGTTGGCTGGATATCGCTGAGATTGAGATCAACATAATGACGATGCAGTGTCTTTGTCGACGTATTGAAAATATTGAAACGTTGCGGAGTGAATTGTCCACTTGGGAAACCGATAGAAACAAGACGCCAAAGTCGATTGATTGACAATTTACCACGGATGATGCGAGGATAAAACTGAAAAGATTATATCCTAATATTTAGATGACGCAAGTCACTAGGTATAGCGGGGCTCCTCTTCCCTGACGATCTGAAAGGCCTTCATGGATTTCACCGTGCCGGCGATGCCCTGGTACTTGGGCACCCCGGCCACCGTGCAGGTAAGCAGATCCTCCACGTCCGTGTCCAGAACAAGGACATCGCCCACTTGCAGCCGTAAAAGCTGATTGCCGGTGATCCGCGTGTTGCCGAAATGCACCTTGAACTCCACCGGGGTTTCCAGCAGGCGTTCTTTAAGACGCGCCACCCAGGCATGGTCGATTTCCAGGCGTTCCGTCTGGAAGCTGGCGTGCAGCTTGGAACGGATAGGCTCAATGGTGGCATAGGGAAGGCAGATGACCATGCTGCCCATGGCGGAGTCCATCTCCACGTCAAAGGTGATCACCACCACCACATCGCTCGGCGGCACTATGGCCGCGAACTGGGGGTTGATTTCCGAACGCACCAGCTCAAGCTTCACGTCATGCACGGGACGCCAGGATTCTTCCATGTTGTCCAGGGCTATTCTGATCACCTTGTCCACGACGGCCTGCTCAATGCGCGTGAAGTCGCGGCCTTCAATCTTGGGCTGGCTGCCCGCCCCCCCGAAAATATTCTCCACCAGGGCGAAGACAAGACGGGCGTCCACCACGATGATGGCGTTGCCCCGCAGGGGATCCATCTTGAAAATGTTTATGCTGGTGGGCACGGGCAGAGAACGCATGAAATCCCCGAACTTCGTCATGTCGATGTTGGCCGGGCTGAGTTCCACGCGCTTGCGCACGGCATTGGAGAGAGCGTTCGTGCACAGTCTGGCGAAACGGTCATTGACGATCTCCAGCACCGGCATGCGCCCGCGCACGATGCGATCCTGGTTGGTCAGGTCAAAGGAGACGATGCCGTCATCGTCGGGAGGAACATCCGTCTCGGCCTCTATCGAACCGCCGGAAAGACCCCGCAACAGGGCATCCACTTCGTCCTGCGCCAAAATTTTGTTCATGTTCCCCTCTCCATCCGGGAGCGGATTAACTTTGAGATTATACGCAGGTCTTCTTCGTTCTACGCCCGCTTCGGCGATTAACAGCGCAAATAAATTGCGCATACGCCTTCGCATCTCTGCCGGCGCTATCCGTTGGCCGCAAAGCCGGCCTACGGCTACCGCCGCTCTCGCGGCCGCTGAGCATTTTCAAAATGAGAATGCTCCGGGACGGTGAAGAAGCCCCTTTCCGGACCCGCCGCCTCGTCGCAGCATAGCCGCTTTGTTCCGCGCCGGTCAACACGGGACGGCGGGGAACAGGCTCCAAAATTCCCTGCAAAATCAGGGCCGGCCTTCCTTAAAATGCTCTGTGATTTTCCTCTCGCGTGAGGGGTGATTGCCGACCGGAACGGAATTTTTTCAGGGAAACTCTTGCCATGCGCGCCGCAATCGGCTACGCTATTCCCGGCGTGACGCTCTCGGAAGTTACTGAACTGCTGCATCTCTTTCAGGCGGGCGGTATGAACATGCCGACAAAAAACGTTTTCCGTTCCCGAAAGGAAACGGACGCGCGGGCCGAAAGCATCGGCTCCGGCCTGATTTTTGCTACACACACACACACACACACACACACACACACACACAGTAACACCGCCCTATAACGCGCTCTATACAAAGACCGGCGCGGTTTCGGCGTTTCTTTCCGGCCCTGTCTCCCCTTGGGGGAGGCAGGGCCGTTTCGGCGTTTTTCAGCCAAAGTCATAAACGTGCGACAAGGACAGCGGTTATGAAGAAGCGAACATTTTTCGCCTGGTTGTTCAGTCTGATCTTCTGCCTGTCGTTCACGGGCATCGCCCGCGCGGCGGACGAGGCCATTGCCGAGGTTTTGACCGTGGTTTCCGGCGCGAGCCTGACGCGCGGGGGGCAAACCCTGCCCCTGGAAAGATTCGCCGCCGTCCGCGTGTCCGACACGATCAGCACCGACGCCTCCGGGCGGGCGCGCCTCCTTTTCAAGGACGACAGCACGGTGGACATCGGCGCGGGCACCAGCCTGGACATGCGCGACTTCGCGGACAGCGGCTCAAACCCCGTTTTCAGCCTCCACCTGCTGCAAGGAGTGGCGCGCGCGGTCACGGGCAAAATCGTGGAAGCCAACCCCAAGGGATTTACCGTCACCACGCCCGAAGGCACCATCGGCATTCGCGGCACCATTCTCAGCGTGCGCACCGTCGACGGAATGACGACGGTCTACGTGGAGAACACGACCCGCGCGGTCTACGTCAACAACGTCAATGTGCCGGGCGGGAACAAGATCACCGTTCCGGGCGATCCTCCCCGGCCCTCGCCCATTCTGCCGCAGGATCGCCGGGATCTCGGCCGCGATCTGGCCTTTCGCGGCGGGGCGGGAGTCGCCGCCGCCGCTCCCGAACCGGTGGGGGACGGCGGACGGCCCGAAGAGCGCCTGCGCGGCGAAACCGCCCGTCTCGTCGCGCAAAGCGGCCTGATTCCGCCCGGCAGCCCCCTGGCGGATTCTTTCCTGCCCGTGCAGAACCTGGGCGATGCCCTGATCGCGCGGACGTTGGACTTTTCCCCGCTTGCCGGGGGCGGCGGCGCGAATACCGCGAAGTACGCCTTTGATGCAGGCGCCGCCACATACGGCGCTTTCACGAACCTGAGGCTCGGCTTTACCGTCAGCCTCACCCCCGGCTCGGGGGCCATCACCAACGGGTATATGAGCGGAACCGGCGCCTCGCTCGGCTCCTTCAGCCTCACCGGGGGCACGGGGACCGTGGACACCCCCATCTTCTACATTGACGGCTTTACCGGCGGCCCCCCCGCTTTCCGCGCATACAGCTACATGATCGGCGCGCCCTTCACGCCCGGCGCCGCAGCCGCGGTCATCTCAAGCGTCCTTCTTTCTCCGGACGGTGTGCAAACAGACGCTTTCAACGGGAGCCTTTCCGTGCCCAGGGTTCCGTAATGCCGAATCCAGGTTGAAATTTCATAAGAAGAAACGGCCGTGCATGCGCATACGCTTCGCCTCATCGCCCCGGCGATCGCCGCGGTTCTGCTCTGCCTCCCGTGTTTCGCCGCCGCCGGGGCCGGCAATGACCCCGCCCGGCGCGCGGCTGTGGATTCCGCCGGGGCGGAGGCCGCGACTCTGCTGGAAAAGGGCGACGCGACAGGGGCCTATGAGCTCTACATGCGCCTGTGGCGCGAAGCTCCGGACGACGAGGCCGTCATCCTGGGGCTGGCGCGGGCCGCGGCCGGGGCGAAGCGCTTCAATCAGGCCGTCATCGCCTACGAAACCCTGCTGGAAAAATATCCGCGTGAAGCCGGACTCTACGGCGAGCTGGCCCACGTCTACATGATGCTCGGCGACCGCGAGAGCGCCGAGCGCAGCGTGGCCGTGACGCGCTCCCCGGACGGCGGCGCCCCGGAGGAAAGCTCCCGCGCCCTGGACGTTCTGGAAAGCCGCTACAGCCTCCTCCAGATTCACGGCAGGGTGCGGGCGGGCCTGATGTACGACTCCAACGCCAACATGGGGCCGGACAGCGAGGATCTGCGCCTCGGCGACTGGCGGGTGAACGTTCCGGACGCCGGGCGCAAGGACAGCTTCGGCGCGTACCTCGGCGCGGACCTGGATCTGGGCCGGCGCTTTTTCCGCGACAGCCCCTGGTGGCTGGTGGGGGACGTCAAGGGCTTCTGGCGGGGCTACGGAAACAGCTCCCTCCACGACAGGCTCCACTCGCGGGAGTCCCAGTGGGGCAGAGGGGGCGTGGGCGCGAGGCACGTGGGGGCGAAGACCCTTGTCGACCTGCGCTTCAAGGCGGAAATCTTCGACTACGAATTTTTGCAGCACGTCGCCGCCCTCGGCCCGGAACTCACCTTTCTTTATGCGCCGACCCCGTCCGTGCAGCTCATCACGAGCGCCGGCTGGGACAGCCGC
>JAISXC010000287.1 GCA_031270875.1 Desulfovibrio sp. | reverse complement strand
GGGTACATCTTGGTGAATTCGTAAGTTTCTCCCGCCAGGGCGTCTTTGAGGTTGGCGGCCGTGTCGCCGATTTTGCCGGCATTTTTCAAATGGGCATGGGCGTGTATGGTTTCAGCGGCGGCTGCTGCGCGGAAAAGTTTGGCCACCTGGGGCAGACCTTCCTGTTCGGCCGTCTTCGCGTATGCGAGATATTTACGGTTGGCCTGGGATTCGCCGGCAAAAGCCGCCATAAGGTTTTCTTGCGTTTTGCTCATCATGGACTCCTTGTTGAGGTTTACGAAATTGTTCCCTAACAGGAACAATTCCTATTTACTAGACATGCCCTTTGTTGTAAAGAATTTTTTAAACCAATCGTAATTCCCTGAAATTTCGCCGACATGGGAGATGTTCGCCATATAAGTGCAAAATGCTCTCTTACCACGATGATGTGTTCGAGAAGAGCAGATTTTCAAGGTCCTTGGCGCTGCCCGTCAGGGGTTTTTCAAATTCGATGCCGAAAAAGACGCCGTCCTGCCACATAAGATGGCCGGCGCTGTCCAGTATGGCATTCAGCGGCGGCCCGGACGCCGTGATACGCACAGGCGCGCTCGGCGCGACTTTTGCCGGAGGTTGTTTGTCCCGCGCTTCCACGCGGACGCCGAGCAAGGCGATATCCATCACCCGGCAGGAAAGCGGCGTTTGGCCCAGTCCCGTAATTGTGACCATGCACGGCGAATCCGGAACAAAGCGTTCCGCGCGGCGGCGGTCGGCACCCATGGATTCCACAAGATGCTTGAGACTTCCAGACTGCCTGGCCAATTCCTCCACAAACTTCGCGGAATCCTCCATGTTCCGCGTCGTCTCGCGGGCCATGTCGCTGACATGCCGCATGGCTCCGACCACAGCCGCGCAGGCCTGGGCCTGTTTCGACGTCGTTTCGGAAATAAGACGCACTTCTCCCACCGCATGACCCGCTATTTCGACAATGCTGACCAGGCTTTTTCCGGACTGTTCCGCAAAATCCGTCGCCGTGCGCGTCAGGGTCACCGTCTGGTCTGTGAGATCCCTGTTCGCGTTGACTTCCGTCTGCAAAGCGGAAATGGACTTGTTGACGTCTTCCGTCGCGTGCATGGTTTTTTCCGCCAGCTTGCGAACCTCGTCGGCCACAACGGCGAACCCGCGCCCGGATTCGCCGGCGCGCGCGGCCTCAATGGCGGCGTTGAGCGCCAGCAGGTTGGTTTGATCGGCGATATCCTTGATCAATTCAACAATGGCATTGATGCCGTCCGCCTGCACGCCGAGCTCCTGCATGCCCTGCGCTGTGCGGTCGGCGCATTTTGCCACTTTTTTGATGTACTCCACAGTTTCACCGACAACGCGTTTCCCCTCCTCGGCCTTGGCGCGTGTGGCCTGCGTGTTTTCCGAGGTCTGTTCCGCCGTCGCGGCAAGCGCTTCCAGCGTGTTGCTCATGGCGGTGATGCTTTCCATGGTCTGTACGGACGCCTGCTCCTGCGACTGCGCGTAATTTGAAGTCCTTTCAAGCTGCTGTAGAAGACTATTGAATGATTCCTCCTGCTTGCCTGAAATGTCATGAGCCTCCTTGACGGATGTGGTGATCCGTTCGTTCAAGGCCAGGATGCGATCCTGTTGCTGGCGGATTTCCGTCTCGTCCGTGAGCATCATGCATGCCCCGAGCAGGTGGCCGTCCATGTCCCACAGGGGCGTGGTCGTGACGCGCAGGAATTTTTTTTCGCCCTTGCTGTTGGTTCTGGTGGTCGGCTGGTCGATCTGCGTCTCTCTGTCCGCAAGTCTCTGGTCAAGGGGGGTTTCGCTCCCGGCATCCCTCGTGAAAAATTCGCCCGACGTCTTGCCGTAGAAGTCCTCCGGGCCGCCTGACAGACCCCAGAGGTCAACCATCGCCTGGTTCAGGTAAGTCAGACGCCCCTTGACGTCAACCACCGCAAAGGGAATGACGATGCCTTTCATGATGCTCTGCGCGAAGCCGAGACGCTCCTTCAACTGAAGCAGCATATTCGTGAAAGCCGAACCGAGCTGTCCGATTTCGTCCTTTCTTCGGATATGTATGTCCACATTGAATTCGCCGTGTGTGATCCGTTCCGCCCTGGCGGCGAGATAACTGATGGGCTTCGCCAGATTGTGGGCGAAGACCCAGCCCAGAGCGAGCGAAAGCAGAACCAGCGCAAGGGTGATGCCCGCCAGCCACAGAATTATTGCCGTGCTTGCCTCGTGAACTTCGCTTTCGTCAATAACGCAAAGAAAACGCCAGTTGTTGAATCCCGTGAACAGGGTGACGACGCGCGACACCCCGCCGACTTCGCGGACATAGGAACCCGGAGCGAGTTTGAGCGCGTCTTCCAGCCCCGCTATCTTTCCGTCGGCGATGTTGGTGAACACGCTGTCCTTGAACTGGTCCGAGGCGATGACCACGCCGGTTCCTTCCACAAGGGTCACCTGGCCGGTTTTGCCGATGCGGATGGCGCTGATCATTTTCGTCATGGTGTCCAGGTTGATGTTGATGTAGCTCGCCCCGATGATTGCGCCCGCCGTGTCGCGTATTCTGGCCATAACGGTGCATACGGGCATATTGCCCGTGACGGCGCGGTAAAGGTTTCCGTAAGATTCCTCGCTGCTCGCCGCCAGAGCGGTTTTGTACCAGCCGCGCGTCCTGGGGTCATAGCCCACCGACCGGATTGCGGTGGGAGAGCTGAGAAATCCTCCGTCCTTCAGCCCTATGCCGATATTGAAAAACTGGGGATTCGCGCCCACGATCTGCTCCAGGCGCTTGTCCGCAGCGGCGGCGATGGGGGTCATCTCCTCGCGGGCGGGCGGCATCGTGGGTTGTTTCGTGTCGACATAAGCGGGCAACTTGCCCAGCGACTGGCGCACTTCCGGGGTATCGGCGATGTAGCGCGCGTTGTTTCTGGTCATGACAAAGAAGAGCTCAATATAATTGTTCGCCCTCTCCATCTGCGCGCGGGACGCCTCCAGATAATTGTCCAGACCAGTCCGGCGGGCCTGCCAGCCGACGACGATCATGAGCAGGCAGGGGCCTCCCAATGCGAGGATCGAAAAAATTGTTAATAATTTAGATCTGATGGACATTGCTCTTCCCCTCCTGTTGTAATTCAGCCGGGCGCATCCGCACTCAGAACACAAATCCGGGGATGCCGTCAAATTGTCATTTGTATTCGTCCTGTAAACCTGCTTATCGAAACATCATCCGGCATTCTTTAGATTCTTTCGG
>JAISXC010000092.1 GCA_031270875.1 Desulfovibrio sp. | reverse complement strand
AAACGGATTTTCTCCATATTGGCTTTAAGTGTTTGGTAATATTCGCTGTCCGTATCCAATGTTTCGATGAACCGGCGGTATGCCCCGGCATCGCGCTCGATCAGCGTTGCCGTAGCCGTGGCAATCCCCATGCACTTGTTGCCCATCTGGTTCTTCATTGTTGTCGCCGCCGATCTGTACGTAACAGCGCCAGCAAAACTCAAAAACACAATGAAGATTACAAAAGAGACAAGAGCCGTTCGTAATACACACATTTTTATCACAAACTCCTTCAAATCATGCGTCTCGGGCCGCGGATCTGAGGCGCGTTGCTTTTCCCCTTTTTTTGCTCTCGCACGGGACGATGCCCTGAATGATTTTGAGATGTTTTCCATTGTATTTTATCAAAGCTTTCTTTATGGTCTGAAACATCTATTTTTCTATCACCGCTCTTGGTTTTCGCCGTAGCGGCGAAAACGCCGAAACGGCCCTGCCTCCCGAAGGAAACAGGGCCGGAAAAAAACGACGAAAACGCGCCGTTCCTGGCGGAAAGCGCGTTAGATGGCGTTGTTAGTGTGTGTGTGTGTGTGTGTGTGTGTGTGTGTGTGTAGCAAAAATCAGGCCAAAACCATCGGGTTCAGCCCGCTTGCCCGTTTCCCGCCGTAAGTGGAAAACTTTTCGGTCACGCATTTTTATGCCGTTCACCTGAAACAAAAGACAGTTCCGGTAACGCTGAAAACCTTGCAACAGCCGTATGAGGGAATTGTTACCCCATTACGATGCGACAGGCAAGATTTTTTTGAGAAAATTTTCGGGAGACTTCTCACTGCGCGAGTCCCCGGCAGACTGAATCTCCACATCATCGCAAGCGGGCACTGTTACCACGGATTGCGTTGACTCCGGACTGTCGGCGTTGCCGGAGAAATGTGAATACGGGGCACGAAATCCCTGTTCGTGCCCCGTATTCCGTAAGCTGGCGCCGCAGTCAAACAGACGCTAGAACTGCAGGCCGAAGTTCATGCCGATGAGCACATAGGTGATGATGCCCACCACAATGCCGTAAAGCAGGAAAGGCCAGAAAGTCTTTTTGAGAATGTCGCCTTCCCGGTTGAGCAGGCCCACAACTGTGCAGACAGCCACAATATTGTGTATGCATATCATGTTGCCCATAGCGCCTCCGGCTGCCTGAGCGGAGATGATGATGGGACGGGAAAGCTTGAGGTTGCCGGCCATATCCCACTGGAAGAGGCCGAAGAGCATGTCGGAGACGGTGTTGGAGCCTGTGATGAAAGCGCCCAGGCCGCCAACGTAGGAGGCGAACATGGGCCAGATGGGACCCAGCACGGAAGCTATGGCCGTGGCCAGAGCCAGGGGCATGGACGGCAGGAACTTGGCCGTGCCGGCGGTTACCTGGGCTACCATGTCCGGGTTGAAGCCGGACCCCTGAAAGATTTTCACCAGGGCCACCGAGGCGCACAGGGAAATGGTGGCCGCTTTCATCTTGACGGTGGTTTCCGTCCATGCCTTGATCGCCTTGTCCCCCGGCATCTTGTGCAGCGCGATGGTCAGTAGCGCTACAAGTATGAAGGGTACGGTTCCGGGCAGATAAAGCAGCTTCAGGCTGTCGCTGACCGCGCCCATTTTCTTGCCGGCCACGTCCACCGCTCCAAAGCCCAGGATGTCATTGAAGGACACCACGGCGTGGGTGTTCAGCCAGCCCTTGAGGCCAAGGCCGTCAATGCGGGTCAGAACCAGAATGAGGCCTATGAGGACGTAGGGCAACCAGGCCATGAACTGGCTCATGTGCGCCTTGAGTTCGGTTGCGCCCGAGAAGGAAATGTCGCCTGTCCAATCCTTTTCCCACTTGCTGGGTTCGCCGAATGTCCATATGTCATCGGGCACGCAGAATCCCTTCTTGGCGCCGGTGACGATAATGCCCAAACCGATAAGAGCGCCCACAAGGGAGGGAATTTCCGGCCCGACCACCCAAGCCAGAATCACGTAGGGGACGACAAAGGCAACCGCTGCGAAAACGCAGAATTTCCAGGCGGCGAAGCCGTCTTTCCAAGAGCGGTTGGGACCGAAGAAACGGGTGATGAAGCCCAGAGTGAAGATGGGCAGGATAAAGGCCATGGGGCCGTGCATCAGGGTTACCGTTTCGCCGATTATTTTGTAGAACTGGTCCAGGCTGGTCAGGGCCGGCACAGTGCCGGAAGAAATCAGGGCTTCCACGGTTCCCTTGAGAGAGGCGCCGAAGCCCACGATGATGGGGGTGCCGACAGCGCCGAAGGTCACCGGGAAGGAGTTGAAGATCAGACAAAGCACCGCCGACGCCAGGGGCGGGAAGCCGAGGGACAGGAGCAGCGGAGCGGCCAGGGCTGCCGGCGTGCCGAAACCGGCGGCGCCTTCAATGAAGGCTCCGAACATGTAGCCGATAATGATGGCCTGAATGCGCATGTCCTTGCTTACAGTCTGCATGCCGTACTGGATGGTCTCCATACCGCCGGAATACTGTAGCGTGTGGAGGATAAGCAGAGCGCCGAACACGATGATCAGCACGCCCGTAGCGCTGATGACCCCTTGAATGCTGAGAGCCGCGATATAGCTGACGGGCATTTTCCAGAAGATGAACGCGCCCAGGGCGCAGACCAGCCAGGAAATGGGCATGGCCTTCATGGCGCCCATGCGCATACCGACCATGAGCACCAGCGCGACCAGGATTGGCAGAAAAGCCACAAAGGCCAATGTTGTGATGTTTTCCATAAGCTCTCCTCATTTATTGTAAAAATTTACGGGATGAATGCGCCGGGTGCCTACTGTTTCAGATTTTCCGCCAGCAGATCCGCCACGTGGTCAACCTTGATGTTGATTCCCTGTTTTTCAGCGCCGCCGCGCAGTTGCATGACGCAGCCGGGGCAGTCCACCACCAGCCTGGCAGCGCCGGTCTTGCGTATGTTGTTGAGCTTGTTCTCCAGCAACCTGGCTGAAATTTCCGGGAATTTCATGGAATAGGTGCCGCCGAAGCCGCAACAGACATCTTCCTCCTCACAGGGCTCATAAACGCCCGCCGCCTTGACGAGTTCACGCGGAGCCTCCTTCACTCCCAGGCCGCGGCAGAGGTGACAGGACGCGTGGTAGGTCACCTTCTGGCCGGAATTGTTGAAGTCTTCCGCCCTCAGTCCCAGTTTGTCGTACACAAAGGAGCTGAAGTCGGTGATTTTTTCCGTGAATTCCCTTGTCCTGGCAAAAAGAGCGCTATTGCCGGACAGCAGCGCCTGATAGTTGTGCTTCAGATGCGAGGCGCAACTCGCGCACAGGGTGATGACGGCATCGTACGTTTTGTGCGAAAAGGCGCGAACATTCTGTTCCGCGACATCCGCGGCGGTTTTGCGCTGCCCCATCATTTCCAGCGGCAGACCGCAGCAGGTCTGCTCAAAGGGGAAATCCACCTCCACGCCTTTGGCGGCCAGCACTTTGACGGCGTCCTCAAGCTGTTCCGGGTAGACAAAATCCTGGGCGCAGCCGCTGAAGACGGCTACCCTGAATTTCGGCTCAGCCGTCTTTCGCTCCAGCTCCGGCCAGCGGTCGCGGAAGGATTTGCCGGCGATGGCGGGCAGGGCCTTGAAGCCGTGCCTGCCGAGGAACATGGCCGGCAGATGCCGTTGGAACTGCGTGCCGCCGGTAAAGGGTCTCTGGGCGTACTTGGCGAATTTGAGCAATGAATGGAAAAGCGCGCGGTTTTTCATCACCGAGGCGAGCAGGGCCGCCTGGGCGTCGCTGCCCTGTTCCTCCGTCAGGCGGCTGCGGATTTCGCGGATGAGCAACGGCAGGTCAATGCCCCCGGCGCAGACGCTTTTACAGGCCTCGCAACCCACGCAGTTCTGGCAGAGCACTTTGGCCTTGTCCTTGCCGTGGAAGAAATAGGTGAGAATGAGACCTATGGCGCCGATATAGACGTAGCCCATCTTGTGCCCGCCCACAAGGCGGTAGACGGGGCACACGTTGGCGCAGGCGCCGCAGCGCACGCAACGGAAAATCTGCGAGAAAAGCGGGTCTTTCGCGATTTCCGTGCGGCCGTTGTCCACAAAGACCACGTGCAGAATTTTTTTGTCGTCCGGGTTGGCGGAACAGGGCCCCGCGCCGCGCATCCAGGACACATAGGTCGTCAGGCGCTGCCCTGTGGCGTTGCGCGGCAAAACCAGAAGGGCCGTGAGCGCCTCATCCAGAGTGGGGGTCAGTTTGTCAAGACCGGCAATGACGACATGAACGCGCGGCAGGGTGGTGACCATGCGGGCGTTGCCCTCGTTGGTCACGGTGGTGATGGCCCCGTTTTCGGCTATGGCGAAATTGCAGCCGCTGATGCCCATATCCGCCTGGATGAACTTGCGGCGAAGCTGCACGCGGGCCACCTTCACCAGTTTCTGGATATCCGTGTCCTGCTTGACGCCGGTGACTTTGGAAAAGTCATCGGCCACCTGGTAGCGCGAAAGGTGGATGGCGGGCATGACCATGTGCGAAGGGCCCTCATGGCGCAACTGGATAATCCATTCGCCGAGGTCCGTTTCGTCCACAATCAGGTTGTCGGCGAGAAGACGGTCGTTGAGATGGGTCTCCTCGGCTGTCATGGACTTGGACTTGACAACGCGCTTGACGTTGTTGTCCCTGGCGATGCGGGCAATGATCTCGTTGGCCTCCGCCGCGTCCCTGGCGCGGTGCACATGCACGCCGCGCTTTTCCGCCTGTTCCCTGAACTGCGCGTAGAGTTCCTCCATGCGTTTACAGGCCTTGTCCCGGGCGTCGGCGATCTGGTTGATGAGGGAGCGCTCGTCCACTTCCTTGAAAATGGTTTCACGGTTGGCGCGGTAGGCCACGGCAAAGGTGTCCAGCGTGCGGCGCAGAAACTCGTCCTGCAACGCGGAATCAATCTGCTTGCGATATTCGGAGAGGGTGGTTGGGGCTTCATGCATGGCCTTTAATCCTCCAGAAGAATGATATGCAGTTCCAGCGGGCCGTGCACGCCCACCGCGGCCACACGCTCTATGTCGGCCGTGCGGCTCGGGCCGGAGATCAGCGTGGTGTACGTGGCGGGCGCTTCATTCATGCGCTCGCGCAACAGTTGGGCAATGGAGGGAAGATCGGGATAAATGACGGATTTGCGCAGGAGGATGACGTGTATTTCCGCCAGCATTCCGGCAAGACGCGGGTCTTCCCGGTCTGTGTTCATCATGCAGGTGCCGCTGGCGGCAACACCGAGCAGGGCCTTGGTGACGCCCACGTCAAAGCCGGCCACGTATTGGCGCAAGCCCTCGCGGATGCAGAGAAATCCTTTTTCTTCACAAAGTTTCGAGAGAACGGCGAACTCCTCGTCGTTCAGGTCCGGAGCGGCCACAATACGTTTGACGCGCGTCGGCTGATTGTTGGGGCCGGGAGGGCCCTGTTCCGTACCGGGCTCATCGGCCAGAATTTCGGCGGGGTTTTTGCTCTCACAGACATCCGCCACGTATTGCAGGGCCGCCGGAATTGTCGGAAGCTCCTGCACCACGGCATTGACCGCCGTGGCTTTGGCGATGAATGTTTCCACCGTCTGCCGGGTGATGGAATCCGTTTGGGTCATACATTTACTCCTTTCCCCGGGTCCGTAACAACAATACGACTGCTTTCATATCCTGACTGGCATTCTTGCGGACCAGGGGCCGTTGAATAACGACGCGACTGCGTCAGATCGTCTGAACTTGCGTGCTATCTCAGGCTTTCCGCATACAATTCCACCGTATGCCTTACCTGTACCGGGTCATGATTGTGAGAGAGAACATCCTCAAGCTGCATCATGCAGGCGGGGCAGGCCGTGGCCACAATCCGCGCGCCGGAAGCGACGACATTGTCGCGTTTGCGCTGACCTATCCTGCGCGACCAGTCGTAATGAAAAAGGTTGAATGAACCGCCGCATCCACAGCAACGATCGGCCTCCGCCATTTCCGTCAGCGTATAGGCCGGATTCGCGGCGATGAGATCCCGCGGCTGGCTCGCCACGCCAAGGGTTTTCTTGAGGTGGCAGGAGTCGTGATATGTGACGGCCTGGGCGTTGGCATTGCTCCGGGCGGGTTTCACCTTGAGCACGTCAATGAGGAAGGCATTGATGTCAACGGCCTTGGCAGCCGTCTCCCGAGCGAGTTTCTGTTCATGGGAGCCAAGGCGCGCGGCGTACTGCGGCCAATGCTCCTTGATACAGGAGGCGCAGGAGGCGCATGGGCTCATGACGTAATCGAAATCGCCGGTGGAGAGCACGTCAAGATTTGTTTTCAGCT
This sequence comes from Desulfovibrio sp., assembly GCA_031270875.1. Next base: position 812 of record JAISXC010000092.1, on the reverse strand, counting down.
CTTTGAGCATCCCCTCCGCGTCGCCCGAAGAAAGGGCCGGCAGGCCGCAACAGGCCAGTTTGTCCGGCATGAAGACGGCCACTTTGTGATGGCGCAAAACTTTCAGGCAGGCCTTGGCCATGTCCGTATACATTTTGTCGCCGACGCAACCGGGAAAAAACGCCACCTTCAGTCCGTTGCCCGAGCGCGGCTCGTTCACGAAACCGTATTCGGCGTGCAGGGGGGTTTTGGCCAGTGGGCGGATATGCCTGTCCCCCAGCATGAAGGCAAGCATGGGGGCGCAGGCGGTACCCTGCGCTTCGCCGGTTTTGCGGAATACCAGATTTTGCAGGGGCGCGCCCACGCGCATGGCGAAATTGAAAAGGCCGGGTTTGGCCAGCAGAATTCTGAAAATCATTTTTTTGAGGGGGCTGAGCCCAAGATAGCCGTAAACCAGCTCTCTCGCCTCCAGAAACACATCCATGATTTTGACGCCGGGCGGGCAGGCCGCCTGACAGGAACCGCACAGGAGACATCGTCCCAGTTTGTCGGCCACGGCCCCGGGATCCCGGATCATCTCATGGGCAAGATTGCTGATGAGGACGAGCTTGCCGCGGGTGACGTCGGCCTCCATGCCGGAAGCGCCGAACATGGGGCAGACGCCCTGGCAGAACCCGCACTTCATGCAGTAAACGATTTTGTCGTCCAGCGCCAGCAGGCGTCTGGCAAGATCATGCAAGGTATTCATTCTCAAATCCCCACAAGTTTCGTCGGATTGAGCAGACCCTTGGGGTCAAGCGCCCTCCGCAGCCGTTGTGAGAACAGGATCGTTC
>JAISXC010000293.1 GCA_031270875.1 Desulfovibrio sp. | reverse complement strand
ACACGAAAATCAGAATCTCAATGTTCCTTCTCTTCCCATTCGCTATTCACTTGTCAATGAACCATATCCGGCGGACAGGCCGCCCACGCGCCATCCTGAAAACGGCGGCTCTCTCCCCCGCCTTCACCCGGCGCAACATCAATTTATGACAGCTTTCTCATACCAAGTCAAGAGATTTTTGCGGAATTTTTTCACTCAGCGGGCAAAGCCTAACGCGCCGGCGGCACGACGGCAAAAATCTTCTTTTCGTTGTGGCGGAACATGACAGTCTTGTCGCGCCCGTGGCGTTTGGCGTGATACAGCGCCTTGTCGGCGCAGTCTATCAGATTTTCCAGATACACCCCGGTCCATGACTTGGACATGGTGGCAATACCGGCGCTGACGGTAATGTGCACTCCGCTTTCCAGCACATTGCCGTCCGTATCGCGAATGAGAAAATTGAACTGTTTGATGTCGCTCCTGATATTCTCGGTAATCTGAGGGAGCTGCGATATCCCCTTTCCGGAAACGGCCAGCACGAATTCCTCTCCGCCATAGCGGGCCGCAAGAACTCTGTTGCCGGAAGAAATGGCGCCGGCCGCCTTGCTTATCTGCTTGGCCACCAGAGCCAGCACCTGGTCGCCGATGCGGTGCCCGTGGGAGTCATTGAATTTTTTGAAGTGGTCTATGTCAAACACCGTCAAGCCCAGAGGGCGGTCATTGACGAGCCACTCCTTAATGGCGGATTCCATGAATTCGTCAAAGGCTCTGCGATTGGAAAGGCCCGTCAGCGCGTCGCAGACGGCCAGGGTTTCAAGAGAATGCAGGTCATTGGCGAAAAAATCCTTTATCCGGGAAAACGCGTCGCGCAACTGGTCTAACTGTTCCGGAGAATCCAGGGATTTTTCAACAATGCCAAGGGTCGTCTCCTCCAGCTCGTTGATATTGCCGTTGCGCCTGCTGAGAATTTTCTGGAATTCCCGTATGAGCGCGCCGGCCTCGTTGACGAGGGTTTCCACTTTTTTTTTGTACTGCGCCACAATGCAATCGCGGTAGTCATTCAGCGCCTGGTGCAGGCGTTCCTCGGAATAGTTCTTGCTGGCATAAATGTTGACCATCATGGCTTGTATGGCCATTTTCTGGACATCGGACAAGTGCGTATAATCCTTCACTTCCCGCAGGTAGAGAAGCAAGGACCTCCAGCGCGTGTCCAGGGGGACGCCAGCTCTGTCCTGCAAGTCCATCACTTCTTTATAGAGCTGTATGCTGTCCATATAGGCCCGCTCAATAGGTTTGGCCATGCGCCGTCCGCACTGCCCCCGCGCTTCCATGAATTTTCATGACTTATTCCGGCAGGGGGATATCCGTCAAAAAACCTGTACACATGGCCTTGGCGATCAATTCTCCATAGAAATCAAAAATTTCAACATCGTATGATATAATATGCTGACCTGACCGCACAATTTTCGCCTCGGCCGCCAGAGGTCCGGTTTTGCCGGGACGCAGAAACTCAATGGCGGTGTTCAGACTTACAACAACGGTTTTGGCGTCCGCGTTGGCGGCGGCGCCGAAAGCCACATCGGCGAGGGAAAAGATAGCCCCTCCGTGGGCGACTCCCATGCCGTTTTTATGATGTTCCGTGAGGGGCATGGTCACTTTTGCATAGTCTTTGCGCGCCTCCTCTATGGCTATATTGAGATGGCGCACCAGTTTGTCGTGTCTGGCGACGTAGTTTTCCATGCGTGATCCCTTTCATTCCACCTGCTGTATGCCGTCGAGCTTCCAGCTGCCGTCGGAGCCCGAACGCAGGAAATGCCAGATTTCTTTTACAGAGGCCGGAGCCGGCTGATCCGGGCTTTCACGCATGAGCACGTCAAAGAACACTTCCGCGCGTTCCTCCCCGTCTGTTTTTTCCACGCACAGCAATCGCGCGTTCACCAGCAACAGCTCCGTCGCGCCCGGCGAGGGGGCGGCCGCCATATCCTCGCGTATCTTTTCCAGTACCGCAGGAGTGGCGAAGTGGGCAATGTCTTCCAAATCGCGTTTGTCCCAGGAAGCCTGCAAACGCGTGTAGGCCATTTTCGCGCCGCGCAGAAACTCCTCCGCGTCAAAATCCGCGGGGATATCGCGGCGGGACGGCGGGGGGGCAGGATGTGCGCCGGAACGCAGCCTGTCCCATCCCGAATCGCCTTCGGACGGGAAATCCCGGTTGTCCGTAAAGGCCGCGCCCTGCCTTCCCGCTGCGGCTTCAGCGGGGCGCCTCCTTCCGGCAAAAAATTTGAGAGCCAGATATATCAGGAGGCCGATGAGGAGAATATCCAGAAAGCCGCCCCCGGAAAAGCCGTGGCCGGAGAGAAGGGAGCCGATGAGCGTGCCCGCGAGGAGGCCGCCGAAAAGACCGCCCATGCCGCCAAACAATCCCCTGCCCTGCTGCGTCTGGGACGGACGGCCCACAGCGCCGGCGTCCCTGGACGATTGCGCCTGCGCGGCGGGGCCTTGCCGCATGGCCGGGGGCGGGGGCGCGGGCGTGCTCATGTAGGGCTTGCCGCCAAAGGAACGGCCGCCGCCCAGGCGGGCGGCCTCCGCGCAGTCCTGCGCGGCGATGAACATTCCCAAAGCCAGAACAAAAATAGCAATAATATTACATAGTTTCATACGAAAAATCCTGTTGTTGAAATTGCGTTGGCTAATCTAATACATCTTTTCGCGCCGGAGCGCAAGAAGTGTTCTGTTTGGGAATTTCATCTTCGTAATGATTTCCGCGTGTCAACCATATCCGACGCGCGTCCCGCTGGCGCGTGGACTGGCCGCTATGACATTTTGACGGTTCAGCGCATGTCTAGACCCGCCTCCCGAGTCAAGGTTTTTTTGAGTTTTCGGTTTTGGACGCTACGCATGTCTCCGGCGTCTCAAGGAATATTTCCCCGTGTACATGCGCCCGCTCTCTAATAATGATTGCGGGCGATAACTTCAGGCCGCCGCACTATAAATTCATCACAAAAGTGAAACTCTCTCCAAGCAAGGATAATGTCTTGCCTTTTGTATCCGTAATCGGATAGGAGAGAGCGTGAACAGCCTGGGGCAGTCGCAGACAATCATTTTTGACGGGCGGGGAAACCCGGTCCGCGAAAGCTGGACTTCGGCCGACGCCCCCGGGAAGGGTTCCATGGTGTCGACGATGGAATACACGGGCGACGACAAACCGCTGCGCTACCGCAACGATGTTCTCCTGCCCGGCAACAGGAGCCGGGCGGAGGCGCGCCGGACAGACCCACGGTGATCAAGCGGGAAATCGAATATTACCCGTGGTAAAATATTTTGAACTTTATACTTCTTGGCTTGACTTCAGCGGCGTTTTGGCCGCACAATAATTGCCTAACTTTGAAGAAATACGGTTCCCTTTCAGGGCGGCCCAAACACGTTCTCCCATAATTACGATCCGCGTAACGAGGCTGACGAACATAATGTCCAAAATTCTGGATTTCGCTTTGGGGATGTTTTCCAATGATCTGGCTATTGATCTCGGCACTGCGAATACCTGCGTTTACGTGAAAGGGCAGGGCATTGTTCTGCGCGAGCCGTCGGTGGTGGCCGTCAAAAAAGACACGCGCGGGAACAATGTGGTGCTGGCCGTCGGCCAGGAGGCCAAGCGCATGCTGGGCAGAACCCCGGGCAACATACAGGCCATACGCCCCATGAAAGACGGCGTTATCGCGGACTTTGAAATCACGGAGGCCATGCTGCGCCATTTCATCGCCAAGGTGCACAATTCGCGCCGTCTGGTGCGGCCGCGCATCATGATCTGCGTGCCCACGGGCATCACGCAGGTGGAGAAACGCGCCGTCAAGGAATCTGCCCAGTCGGCCGGCGCGCGGGAAGTCTATCTTATCGAGGAGCCCATGGCGGCGGCAATAGGCGCGGATTTGCCGATTCAGGAACCCACCTCCAACATGGTTGTGGATATCGGCGGCGGCACCACGGAAGTGGCCGTCATTTCCCTGGCCGGCATTGTCTATTCCCGTTCGGTGCGCGTGGGTGGCGACAAGATGGACGAGGCCATCATGATTCATGTCAAACGCAAGTACAACATGCTCATCGGCGAGTCCTCGGCTGAGGAAATCAAAATGAAGATAGCCTCGGCCTATCCCCTTGATCCGGAACAACAGATTGAGGTGAAAGGGCGCGACCTGGTCACCGGCATTCCGCAAAACAACATCATCACTTCCCAGGAGGTGCGCGCCGCCATCGCCGAACAGGTGGACAGCATCGTTCAGGCCGTGCGCGTCGCCCTGGAGCAGACCCCGCCGGAACTGGCCGCCGACATTGTGGACCGAGGCATTGTGCTGACCGGCGGCGGCGCGCTTTTGAAGGGCCTTGACCAGCTTTTGCGCGAAGAAACGAGACTGCCCATCACCGTTGTGGATGACCCGCTCTCCACAGTGGTCATCGGTACCGGCAGGGCCCTCGACAACCTGCATATTCTCAAAGAAGTGTGTATTGATTAGTGACATTCCGGCGTATCCTGATCCTCGCGGGCATACTGCTCATACTTTTTTTGGGCATGTACACCTGGAATCAGCGTACCCGTATGCTGGACGATTTCGCCGCCAATGTCGGCCTTGAACTGACCGGCGCCGTCCTCGCGCCGTTGCGGGCCCTGCAGGATTCGACACGGGAATTCTGGCGGCGGTATTTTGATCTCGTCAATGTGCGGGAAGAAAACGAACGTCTCAAGGTACGCCTTGAGGCCCTTGAGTCACGCCTTGAGGCGCACAGAGAATCTCTGGCGGAACTTGAGCGTTTGCGCCGGCTTGTCGATCTGCCCGGGGATCCCGCCTGGAAACCCGTGGGCGCGCGCGTTCTGGCAGGACGCATGGGCCCCAATGCCGTGCTGGCCGGCATTGTCATAAATCGCGGCTATGTGACGGGCGGCCGGCCCAACACGCCCGTTGTCACCAACAGGGGGCTTGTGGGGCGCATTTTGCGCGCAAGCCCCCATACGGCCAATGCCCTGCTGCTGACGGATCCCGCCAGCCGCGTCGCCGTTGCCGCGCAGACAAGCCGCGCTTTCGGAATTCTGACGGGCAAGGGATCCGGCAGACTTCTGGAAGTCAACTTTTTGCGGCGCGACGCCGGCATCAAACAGGGGGACATACTCATCACGGCCGGGCTGGACCAGAAGTTTCCCAAGGGGATACCGGCCGCGCGCGTTGTCAGCGTGGCCCCTTCCGACTATACGCAATTCCTGGCTGTTGAGGCCGAACCCCTGGTGGATTTGCATCACCTTGAAGAAGTGATTCTTTTGGAGCCGACGGGCATCATCCTGCCTGATGAACCGGACGACGCCCCGGCGGAATTTGTCGGCCCGCCGGCACCGCCGAAAACGATGGCGCCATGAGCAGGATGCGGGATCTGTGCTGGTGGGTCGCCTTCACCGTGACGGCCATTGTGATGCAGGCGCTGCTCCCCGGACTGGACGCCTTTGCGGCCGGGTTGCTCATCCTGCTTCAGGAGCGGGATTACAAAAACATGCTCTGGCTTGTGCCCCTTTTCATTCTTTTGCAGGAAGGCATGGGCACCCGCCTTTTCGGCGGCTCTGTCCTGCTGTACATGGCGACGGCGGTCTTTTTCCGGCTGGGACGATGGCTCTTTGAAGTGGAGAATTTTCTTTTTGTCATTCTGATTTCCGCCGCCCTCATCGCGCCCAGTTATGCCCTTGACTGGCTTATGGCGCCGTTGCAGAATCTCGCGTTCAGCATGAGCGACACCCTTGACAAATGCCTTTTTCAGGCCCTCTTTCTACCTGTTGCCTGGCGTGTTTTCACGCTGACGAGACGATGGACGAAAAGCGATGAAGCAGCCGCATGACATCGCCGTATCCCTTCAGACGGACACCACCCCCCGCAGTCGCAGGGGCCTTTTCCGCTCCTGGCTGAAAATTCAGGTGGAGAACGAGCGTTATCAACCCCCGCACAACGGACTTATCTTGTTGCAGGTTTTTATAGGCATCCTGTTTTTTGTGCTGGTGACGCGCCTCTGGTACCTGCAAATCCAGCGCGGGGAAGAATTCGCGCGCCTTTCTCTGGAAAACCGCCTGCGGCAGGAG
>JAISXC010000214.1 GCA_031270875.1 Desulfovibrio sp. | reverse complement strand
GAGATCGCCCAGTCCGAGGCGGCCGGCAACGCGGCTTTGGCGAAATACTGGATACACAACGGCTTTGTGCAGACAAACGCGGAGAAAATGTCAAAATCTCTGGGCAACTTTACCACCATTCGTGCGATGTTGAAAAACTATCTGCCGGAAACATTACGTTTTTTTCTTTTGAGCAAGCATTATCGCAGTCCGGTCGATTTTACGCCGCAGAGCATGGATGAAGCGGAAAAGGCGCTCCAGCGGGTCTATTCCGCCTTGTTGGAGGCGGGTGCCGCCCTTGGGCGCGGGAAATGGAAAAATGCCGCTTTGCCCGAAGCCATGCGGCGGGAATGGGAATTACTGCCGGAAGCTTTTAACGCCGCTCTTGACGATGACGTCAACACAGCCCAGGCTCTGGGTCAGATTTTTTCCCAAGCGAGGCTTGTAAATCGTCTGCTGGAAGACAAAAGTCTGCGCGGCAGCGAAAGCGGGCGCAAAATATTGACGGAATTTCTGGAACGCGCCCATGACTGGGAACGCCAGCTCGGTCTTTTTGGCGCCGAGCCGGCCGCGTTTCTGGAGGAATTGCGGAATATCCGCGCCAAACGAAAAAATCTCGACACGGGGCATATCGCTGAACTGCTCAAACGGCGGGAAATTGCCCGCGCAGAGAAAAATTTTGCCGAATCTGATGAATTGCGCGGCAGACTTGCCGAAATCGGCGTTGCCGTACGCGACACGCGGGAAGGCCAGGTTTGGGATTTGGAGTGATTTTTGACGATACGCCCATCTTTTCTCCGTCGCGCCCTGACATGGTTTCTGGTCGCGTCCCTTGTCGTTCAGGTGTTGCCCGCGCCTGCGCACGCTTTTCTTTTCGGCGGGATCACGATCAAGGATGAAAAGGAAATGGGCCGGAAATTTGACACGATGATCCGCTCAAACCTGTCCGTCATTGACGACCCCGAGGTCAGGCAATACGTCACGTCACTCGCGGACCGTCTTGTCCGGGCCATGCCGAAACAGCCGTACTCCTTCAACGCGTCGGTGATTCTGAACAACGCTCTCAACGCTTTCGCCGTGCCCGGAGGCTATATCTACGTTTTTTCCGGTCTGATCATGAATTTTGACAGCGAGGACGAGCTTGCCGGCGTGATGGCCCACGAGCTCGCGCATGTCACACAGCGGCATGTCGCTTCACGGCTTGAGCGGGCGCAGTTTGTCACCTTGGGTTCGTTGTTGCTCGCCATCGCCGGCATTGCCGCCGGAGGCTCCGGAGGCGGAGCGGTGGCCGTGAGCGCCATGAGCGCCGGTCAGGCCGCCATGCTTAATTACAGCCGTCTTGATGAGACGGACGCCGATCAGATAGGTCTGCAATATCTGGTCGCCGCCGGATACCCGCCGGGCGGCATGGTGCGCGGCTTCAAGGTGCTTCGGCAGAAGAGCATGATGAGCGGCACTTCTGTGCCTGCCTACCTCTCCACGCATCCTGCCATAGGCGAACGCATAAATACCCTTCAATCCAAGATAGCCGCCATGCCTGCCAAAGTGCGGGAAAGGCTCTTGGACAACCTGCGCTTCAGACGCGTGAGCACGTTGCTTTGGGCGCGCTATGGCGACGAGCAGGCGGCCTTGCAGCGTTTTTCCAAAAACGACGCCCTTTCCGACATGGGCAGAGGGATTGTGCTTAATCGCCTGAACAGAATTCCGCAGGCCTCCGCAGCCTTTGACAAAGCTTTGGCGGGCGCTCCGGATGATTCCCTGGTGTTGCGCGAGGCCGGCGTGTTCCACTTTCGCAAGGGCGAGATGCGGCGTGCCGAAGATCTGCTTGACAAGGCGCTGCGCCTGGATCCGAAGGATTATATGGCCGTTTTTTACTATGCCCGCATGCTGGACGAGACCGGACGCGCTGTTGGAGCGGCCGGATACTATGAGGATGTTCTGCGCCATGTGCCGGAGGACGCTGAAGTGCATGAGGCCTATGCGCGCTCGCTGGGAAAATCCGGCAGGCAATTCGAGGCCTATATTCATCTGACATACAGTGTGTTATACGCCAACAAACAAAAACTGGCGGAACGTTATTTTGCAAAGGCAAAAAGCCTTGCCGAACACGCGCCGGACAAGCGCCCTTTTCAGCGCCTGGAATCGGCATACAAAGAACGCAGGGAAATATGGGAAAAACAATGACGGAGACGCGTGCCACCACCATCCTGCTTGTCAGACGCAACGGGCGTGTCGCCATGGCCGGAGACGGACAGGTGACATTCGGACAGAACATGATTATGAAACAGACCGCCCAGAAAGTGCGCCGTCTCAATGACGGCGCTGTCCTCGCCGGCTTTGCCGGCGCCACGGCTGACGCGTTCACGCTTTTTGAGCTTTTTGAGGAGAAGCTCAGGCATTTTCGCGGCAATTTGCTGCGCGCCGCCGTGGAGCTGACGCGGGAATGGCGCAAGGATAAATACCTGCGCAGACTGGAAGCCATGCTGCTCCTTGCTGACGCCGCGCATTTGCTTGTTCTCTCGGGCAACGGCGACGTCATTGAGCCGGATGATGACGCCACGGCCATCGGAAGCGGCGGGCCTTACGCTCTGGCGGCCGCGCGGGCGCTGCTTGAGCACAGCGATCTCGGAGCTGAGGAGATCGCCCGCGCGGCTATGGGTATTGCCGCGGACATTTGCGTATACACAAACCGCCATTTGACCATAGAAGTACTGGCCGCGGAAACGGAAAAAGCAAGCTGAATGTCCCGTTCCCCTGTTCGGCTTTCAAGCGGCTGCAAGGTAAACTTCGGCCTTCGTATTGTCGGCGTGAGGCCGGACGGTTATCATGAACTTGATTCCATCTTGTATCCCTTGCCGTATCCGCGTGACGATTTGACCATTCGCCTCATACCCGGGGACGGCATCAAGGTTGTCTGCACCGATCCGGGCATTGACGCCGAAAATAACACTCTGACAAGAGCCCATGCGGCCTTTGCGGAAATTGCGGGCGCCGCCCCCGGCCTTGAAGTTTTCCTGCGAAAACGCATTCCCGTCGGAGCCGGTCTTGGCGGCGGCAGCGGCAATGCGGCCGTACTGCTGCGCTGGCTGAACAGGGAAAGCGCGTGTCCGCTGGATATGGAGGCGCTGGCCGGACTCGCCCTGACTGTAGGGGCCGATACGCCATTTTTTCTGCAGGATGCTCCTTGCCGTGTTCAGGGCATCGGAGAGAGAATCACGCCCATCGCGTTAGATTTGTCCGGCTGTCTGCTGGTTCTGGTCTGTCCGGATATCCAGGTCAGCACCCCTCAGGCATATGCCGACTATGACGCGTTGCCCCCGTCCTCAAGAGCCTTTTCAGGACAGAACAACTTGACAAAATTCGCATCCCAGGATAGAAATTTTCCCTCTTTTGATACGGGACAGAGAACATACCCTTGCGACAATCAGGAGAACGGCTTCGCGAATGACCTGGAGGCGGCTGTCTTTCCCGGACAACCATTGCTGGCGTCCATCAGGAATGAATTGTTGCGCCTTGGCGCCGATGTGGCATGTATGAGCGGGAGCGGGTCAAGCCTGTTCGGCCTGTTTTTCCATTGCAGGACGGATGCGGCCGCCAAGGCCGCTTTGGGGCTGCGATCGGGGCAGCGACGCGTGTTTCTGCTGCATTTGTGAAGTACTGGGATGTAGCCAAGTGGTAAGGCAACGGGTTTTGGCTCCGTCATACGAAGGTTCGACTCCTTCCATCCCAGCCAGCTTGTATTCGCGCCTGTTTGACCGGCCGGTGTGTTTTTGCATCCCGGCAATGCCGGGAGTGAAAAATATGGATTGGCGTGACGTTGTGGCAATAAAGGCGTGCTCCGGCACTTGTTGGAGAACAGGCACCGCATGTTCAGCACTATGAAAATTGTTACCGGAGGTTCAAATCCGGAACTGGCCAAGGGCATTTGCGACCATCTCGGCTGCCAGCTCACGCCCACGCTTGCCACAACTTTCAGCGATGGCGAGCTGCGTATTGAAATCGGAGAAAATGTCCGCGGTGAGGATGTGTTTGTTGTTCAGCCCACCTGTCCTCCCGCAGTCAACCGCAATCTCATGCAACTCTGTTTGATGCTGGACGCGCTCAAGCGCGCCAGTGCCGGCCGCATAACCGCCGTTATTCCCTATTATGCCTATGCCCGACAGGATCGCAAGGTCAGTCCGCGTTCACCGATAAGCGCGAAATTGGTGGCGGATTTTATCAGTGTCGCCGGGGCCGGCCGCGTTGTCACCATAGATCTGCATGCCGGCCAGATCCAAGGTTTTTTCAACTGCCCTGTGGACAATATTTTCGCCGCGCCGGTTATGTTGGCCCCTTTACGGGAATTCGGGGAAGAAAACATTGTCATAGTTTCGCCGGATGCGGGAGGCGTTGAGCGCGCGCGCGCCTATGCCAAGCGGCTTGACGCTCCGCTCGCCATCGTGGACAAACGCCGCGATCGGCCCAATCATGCCATGGCCATGCATGTCATCGGCGATGTGGAGGGACGCGTGGCCATCATGGTGGATGACATGATCGACACAGCGGGCACGCTCTGCGCCGGAGCGGAAGTTCTGCTCAAATACGGGGCGCGGAAAGTTGTGGCCTGCGCGACCCATCCTGTTTTGTCAGGGTCGGCTATAGACCATATCAACGCCACGGAAGCCCTTTCACAGGTCATTGTTACCGATACCATACCTGTCGGCGACAAACTTGAACGATGTTCGAAACTCAAAATTATTTCCGTAGCGGCGCTTCTTGGTAAAACCATTCATAACATTCATACAGGTTCATCTGTGAGCGTGTTGTTTGTGTAAAGGAGAGGATTCATGAGTATTGAAAAGACATTGTGCGTGCAAAAGCGCGAGCGGTCGGGCAAGAGCTTCAATGGCCGTCTGCGCGCGCGGGATTTCGTGCCTGGCGTGTTTTACACCGCAGGAGGGGAGAATATTTCCGTTCAGATACCGGCGCTTCCGCTGGGCAAAATATATGCGGAAATGGGATATACCACTGTGTTTAATCTTGAAATAGACGACGGGGGACAAAAATCCGTCCGTCCGGTCCTGATTTGGGGTGTGCAGTGGCATCCCTATAAAAAAGCTTTCAGGCATATTGATTTCTATGGCGTGGATTTGGACAAGGAGGTGAAAGTCGAGGTGCCACTGGAGTTCGTGGGCACGGCGCGCGGTGTGAAATTGGGAGGTGTGCTGGAAACCTACCGCGAAACGCTGCGTCTTGCCAGCAAACCTTTGGGCATGCCGCAGAAAGTCACCATTGACGTGACAGACATGGGCATCAATGACGCCATAACAGTTCAGGATCTGCAGTTACCGGCCAACGTGCGCGCTGTCTGTGACGGCAATTTCGTCATTGTCAGCGTTCTGACGAAAGCCAAGGACGAAACTGAAGGCGAAGCGGCGGAGCAGGCTTCCACCGGGTAGCCGCTTTTTATTTTCAGAAAATGGAATATAGGGGAGCGCTGATCGGCTTGGGCAATCCCGGGCCTCAGTACGCCGGCACACGTCACAATATGGGGTTTCTTCTCGTTTCCGCGTTGCTTGCGCACGCCGAAAGGGAAGGAAAACTCGCTGAACTCAATGGTTCCCGTTTTGCCTGCGAACTCCACAGGGTTCATCTTTCGCAATTGGGCGGCTTCTGGCTCGCTGCAAGGCCCCTGACATTCATGAACGAGAGCGGACGTTGCGTGCAGCCGCTGCTTGCATGGCACAAGCTGGCGCCGTCGCGCCTTGTCGTGGCGCACGACGAGCTGGAT
>JAISXC010000094.1 GCA_031270875.1 Desulfovibrio sp. | reverse complement strand
GCGGCAACCGGGGCTTACAAAATGTCTCCAGGCAGTTTGGGAAGACGGTTAACAGATACCGCCTATCAGCGTATCTCGTCAAGAATCGTGAAAAGCGCGGACACGGCTGTTTTCTGTGGCCGGCATATGGTTGGGGAGGTTCTTCATGAATTCCTCCGACTTCGAAGCGCAAGCCCTGGCCGCTCTCCACGACAGCGGGCTGCTGCTGGACGCCGTTGTCTGGGATCACGAGCTACACCGTTGCCCCACCGCCGACAAACCCCGCAAAATGAACGGAGCCTATGTCGCGCACGACGACGCGCCCGCTTCCGTCTGGTGGTTGAATTGGGGTACGGGTGAGGAAGGAACGTGGACAAGCAAAGGGCAGGACACTCTGACGCCCACCGAGCGGAAAAGGCTGAAACTTCGGCTGGCGGAAGCACGGAAGAAACGCGCCGCAGAATTGGAGCAAAAGCGAGTCGCCGCAGCTGCACGCGCGCGGCGGATTTACTTCGGCGCTGTTGATTGTGCGGGTCACGCCTATCTGACCATGAAGGGCGTCACGTCCGTTCCCGGCCTGAAGGCATACGGTAAAGCTCTGGTCGTGCCCATGTATTCCGGCAACGATGTTGTTTCTTTGCAGTTCATCACGCCGGACGGCGCGAAACGCTTTTTGAGCGGCGGACTCAAAAAAGGCTGTTTTTTCCCCATCGGCAAGGATGCCGCAAAACCTTTGCTCATTTGTGAAGGGCTGGCAACGGGGCTGTCCTTGTATGAATGCACGGATTATCCGGTACTGGTGGCCTTTGACGCCGGAAATCTGTCGCCTGTGGCGGAAACGGCCCGTCAACGCTACACCGACCGCAAAATCATCATTTGCGCGGACAACGACAACCGGGGAAATGGAGAAAACGCGGGGCTTCTGGCGGCGACGAAAGCCGCCGAGGGGATTGATGCCTTTTTGGCAGTACCCGTTCTCAAGATCGGTGACAAGTGCGATTTCAACGACCTGCACCGTATTGAAGGCAAAAACGCCGTTTGGCGTCACTTCCAGAAAGCGGGAAAACCGGAAGAGAACGCCATGCCCGAAGGCTATTCACTTCGCGCAGGCGGCAAACATCCCGGTTTGTACCATACGGAAGTCAGAGAGGAAGGCGAGCCGATCGAAACATGGCTTTGCGGCCCTGTGGAGGTTATGACCATGACCCGAGACAGGGAAAGCAATGCCTGGGGACTTCTTCTCCGCTGGAAAGACGCGGACAATGTGGCGCACGTCTGGCCTATGCCCCGCGCTCTTCTTGCCGGCAGGGACGCTTCGGCATGGCTGGGAAGCTTCGCGGACGGCGGGCTGCCCATCGCCTATCCCTCCAGAGCCAGAAATTTGCTAAATGCCTTTTTCATGTCCTGCCGGACAAAACGCCGGGCGCTGTGCGTGAACCGCTGCGGCTGGCATGGCTGCGTTTACGTCTTCCCCGACGTGACATTGAAAAAGGATTCTCCCGATGCATGTTTTCCGTCCGGACCAACTGGACAAACTGGACAACGCCACGAAGACAATGGGTTATGCCTGTCCAGTTCCGAAAACGGGCATTCCGGCAAACCGGACAAACTGGGCAAGCCGGAAGAAACCATCGTCCTGCAAGGAACGCTTTCCCACAATCCCTTCACCACATCCGGCAATCTCGAAGGCTGGCGGCAGACCGTGGGCAGACTCGCCCGGGGCAACAGCCGTCTTGCCTTCGCCGTCTGCGCTTCATTGGCCGGAGCTTTGCTCGAACCTTCCGGTATGGAAAGCGGGGGTTTCAACCTCATCGGCGGCAGTTCCATCGGCAAGACGACAGCCCTTGTGGCCGCCGGGAGCGTATGGGGCAAAGGTTCGTCGGCGGGCGGCTACGTTCTCAACTGGCGGGCGACGGCCAACGGTCTTGAAGGACTGGCTGCGCTGCACAGCGACGCAGCCCTCTGCCTGGACGAACTCGGGCAAATCCCAGGTCAGGTCGCGGAAAGCGTCGCTTACATGCTTGGAGGCGGGACGGGAAAAATTCGGGCTTCAACGGACGGCAACACAAGAATCGTCAGGAATTGGCGCGTCATGGTGCTCTCCTCCGGCGAAATGAGTCTTGCGGATAAAATCCGGGAAGCGAACGGCACGGTCAGGACCGGACAACTTGTCAGACTTGTGGATATTCCGGCGGATGCCGGGATGGGATTCGGATTGTTCGAGAATCTGCACGGCTACGGAACAGCCCAAGCTTTCGCCGACGCCGTGAAAAACGCGACTGCCGTCAGTTACGGCCATGCCGCCCGTGAGTTTATCGCCGCCTTTCTCCGTCAGGAAGCGCAGACAATACATGCTGCCATCAATGAAGGCATGGCCCGACTTTGCCCCGAGGATGCCGACGGGCAGGTACGGAGGGTGGCGCGTCGTTTTCTGCTCTGCGCCGTGGCCGGAGAAATGGCGGCGGAATGGGGTATCTTGCCTTGGGAACAGGAAGAATCCTTTGCCGCCGTAAAGACCTGCTTTGAAGCATGGCTGTCATGGAGAGGCGGGCACGGCCCGGCTGAAGACGCCGCCATATTGGCGCAAGTGACGCTGTTTATCGAACAGCACGGTTCAAGCCGTTTTCAGGATGTGAACAAACCGGACGCCGTATGCGTCAATCGGGTGGGCTTCCGTTTGGCGGAAAGCGGCAGAACTCTGTATTTCGTTTTGAAGGAAAGTTTCAAGGCGGAAATCTGCAAGGGATTTTCGCCAAGGCATGTCGCATCCTTGCTGCTGGACAGGGGAATATTGCTTCCCGGCGACAGCGGCAGTTTTACGCGCAAGCCATCCAGCGCATTGCCGGAAATCGGCCGCAAGCGCTGCTATATCCTTGTCTTTGAGGGAGAAGGCAATGATCCGGTTTGATGCCTTTACACAACCTTCCTGCCCGGTTTGTCCAGTTTTTAAAAAAGGGAAAAATGAAAACCGGACGGCGGAAAATTCTGTGCCTGTAAGCTTGTCCAGTTTTTCCAGCCTGTCCAGTCCAAAACCATGCAACGGAGAGCCGTTTTGGCCTTCCGTCCCTTGCTCTCGCATTCGTGCCGGAATCGGCGGCTCTGTCAAGGTCAGGCCCTGTCGGGTCGCTTCGCGAACCTTGACATTCGCCACCTGGATTCCGGCCATAAATCCTTGCGGGCGCGGGACGGAAATGACTCCGTCGGGGGCTTGCTCTGGAAATATATCACAAGGAAAAAGCAGGAAAAGGCAAAGAGCGAAAAGGCAAAGATGGCGCTTGATCGGATCTCGTGGAGTATTTTCTATTTCGCTTTTTCCCGGCGTTATCTCCAAGAGCCAGCCTACGTTTCGTGGGCACACGCTGACGCGCGTTCCCCCTCACGGCTGGCGAGTGGCTCCGCCCCTTCGAACCCCGGAAAAAGCCCAAAGGCAAAAAGGCGAAAAAACATGAAGACCGCCGCCCGCGTCCTTTGGCTCAAGCTGCGCGTCAGCCGGGAGGAAAAAGCGGCCATTGCAGCCAAGGCCGAAGCCCAGGGGCAGACCGTGACGGACTTCCTCCGTCAGCGCGCCCTGGACTATCGCCTGCGGCAAACGCCTCTGGAGAAGGAGCGCGTCCGCCAGCTCGCGCGCATCGGCGTCAACCTGAACCAGCTCGCCCGTTGGGCGAACGCCCACAAGGGCCGGGCGGAAGCCCTGGAGATGCTGATTGCCTTGGCCTGTCTGGAACGGGAAGCACGGGCCGCGCCGAAAACGGAGGACGGTCCATGTACATGAAAGTCTTCCCCCACGGCCAGGGCAACGGCGATCAGCCCACCCGCTACCTTGTGCGTTCGGATTACCCCGGCAGGGAGGAAGCGCCGCCGGAAATTTCGCGCGGCGACCCGGACGTGACCCGCGACCTCATTGACTCCATAGACCGGAAATGGAAGTTCACGGCGGGCGTTCTCTCCTGGCACCCGGACGACACGGTGACGCAAGAACAGGAAGAGCGCGTCATGGATGATTTTGAATCCGTCGCCTTTGCCGGGCTGGAGCCGGATCAACGCAATATCCTTTGGGTTCGGCACAGCCATGCCGAGCATCACGAACTGCACTTTGTCATCCCCAGGCTGGATCTGGCAAGCGGCAAGGATTTCAATGCCTGCCCGCCCGGCTGGCAGAAGGACTTCGACGTGTTCCGCGATCTGCACAACCACCGGGAAGGCTGGGTCAGACCGGACGACCCGGCCCGCGCCCGTCTGCATACCCCGGATCATGCCGATTTGCACAAGGCCCGCCTTATCCGCTGGGGCAAAAATCCGGTTAAGGATGACCGCGCCGAGGCCAAGGAAGCCATTCACGCCTATCTTGCCGCCAAACTGGAACAGGGCCTTGTCCGCAGCCGGGAAGACATCGTTTCCGCCTTGCGCGAGGCCGGACTTTCCATCAATCGGGCGGGCAAGGATTACATCACCGTGAAAGCCCCGGACAACGGAGAAAAGCTCCGCCTCAAGGGAGGAATTTATGGAGAGCAATGGAACTTCGCTGAGTTCACTGGCCGAACGGCTCAGAGCCAGGACGGAGAAAGACGCTCAGGAGATCGAGAGCCTGACCCGGAAACAGTTCGACAGCTTGAGCAGGAGCTTGGCCGAATCCTCGCAAAACGCGCTCAGTACAACAGAAAACGCTATCCGCAACAGCATGTCCGGCTTGGAGAAGGAGATATCCTCCCGTTGCCGGATTATGAGTCTGGCCTTCGGCAAGACCTGCCTGCAAGCCGGGCTGGCGATGTTCGGCCTCATTTTGGCCTTGGGACTGATGGGCTGGGTAATGCTGTCTCTGTTCCGGGGCGAGGCCCAGGATTTGCAGCAGGAGATAGCGGAGCTGAAAACCGGGAAAGAGGCATGGGAGAGGGATTTTCCGCCCATTCAACGCGCCTTTACCGGTCTTACCCTGCATCAGCAGAACGGGAAAAGCTATCTGATTCTGTCGGAAGGCATGAAGGTTCTTTCCACGGGTACGCTGGGGAGCCGGGAAGCATTGGAAATCGGGAGAAAATAGACCATGACCGAATTGGAAAAGACTCTCAAGGACGCTCTGCTCCGCCTGGAAGGGGAATTGTCTTCAGCTTTGACCACCCACGGCA
>JAISXC010000220.1 GCA_031270875.1 Desulfovibrio sp. | reverse complement strand
GCGGAGCCGGACTTCTTCACCCTCCGCAGGCGGTCAAGGGTCAGAAAAACCACCGGGGTAGTGTAGAGCGTCAGAAGCTGGCTCACGATCAGCCCGCCCACAATGGTCACGCCGAGCGGGGTGCGCAGCTCGGCCCCGTCCCCGTGCCCCAGGATCAGCGGCACGGCCCCCAGAATGGCGGCTACGGTCGTCATCATGATGGGGCGAAAGCGCAGAAGACAGGCTTCATAAATGGCCTTTTCCGGCGGCAGCCCGCGCGTCCGTTCCGCGTCCAGAGCGAAATCCACCATCATGATGGCGTTTTTTTTCACAATGCCGCAGAGCAGCAGCACGCCGATGAGGGCAATGACCGTGAATTCCATCCTGAAAAGCAGGAGCGCGAGCAGCGCCCCGCCGCCGGCCGAGGGCAGGGTGGAAAGTATGGTGATGGGGTGGATGAGGCTTTCGTACAGGATGCCCAGCACGATATAGAGCGCGGCCAGCGCCGCGAGAACAAGGATAACCTGGTTCGCCGCCGTGTCGCTGTAGAGTTTGGCCGTGCCCTGGAAACTTCCCATCACGCTGTTGGGCATGGCGAGCTCCGCGCGCGCGCTTTCAAGGGCTTCCCGCGCCTGCGAGAGCGCGACCCCCGGCGCGAGGTTGAAGGAAATGGTCACGGCGGCGAATTGCCCCTGGTGGGCCACGGAAAGCGGCGCGAAACCCGGTCCCGTCTCGGCGACGGCCGTGAGCGGCACAAGCCCGTTTTTTCCCGGCAGGCGCACCTTCTCCAGCGCGCTCGCGTCTTCAAGCCATTTCGGGCTGTATTCCAGCACAACGCGGTACTGGTTCTTGTTTTCATAAATGACGGAAACCTGGCGCTGGCCAAAGGCGTCGTTCAGGGCCTCGTCCACGTCGCGCATGGCAAGCCCCAGGCGGGAAAGCGACTCGCGGTTCACCGTGACCACGGTTTGCAGGCCGCGTTCCTCAATATCGCTGTCCACATCCCTGAACAGGGGATGCCGGGCCAGTTCCCGCTGCAGGCGGCGCCCCTGGGCGCGCAGTTCCGCCAGATTGTCGGCCTGGAGCGTGTACTGGAATTGCGAGCGCGAACTGCGCCCTCCCATCATGATGTCCTGACCGGGCTGCAGGAAGATCTGCAAGCCCGGCTCGGCCGAGAGTCTGCCGCGCAGCCTGTTGATCACCTCCTGGGCGCTGATTTTGCGCTCGGCCAATGGGGTCAGGGCTACAAACACGCCCCCTCCCCCGCGCCCGCCCGAAATATGGGCGGAAACCTGCGCCACGGCCGGATCTTTTTTGATGATCTCCACAAGGCGCGTCAGCTTGCCGCGCATGGCCTGAAAGGACGCGCTCTGGTCGGCCCGTATGCCGCCCATGATCACGCCCGTGTCCTGTTGCGGGAAAAAACCCTTGGGCACGATGACATACATGTAAACATTGCCCGCAATGACCAGGGCGAGGCCGAGCAGCACAAGGCGCGGATGGCGCAGCGTCGCGGTCAGGCTTTTGGCGTAGCCCTCAAGCAGCCGTTTCGGCAGCAGGGCCAGACAGGCCCTGAGCCGGACGCGCAGGGCCGCCCCCCCCTGCGGGGCGGCCCGCGATTCTCCGGATCGCGGCGTTTTCAGCAGGCGCGCGCACATCATGGGCGCGGTGGAAAGGGACACCAGCATGGACACGAGCACGGCCGTCGTCAGCACGACGGCGAACTCCCGGAACAGGCGACCGACAATGCCGCCCATGAACAGAAGGGGCGTGAAGACGGCGACCAGGGACAGGGAAATGGAAACCACGGTAAAGCCCACTTCCCGCGCGCCGCGCAGGGCGGCGCGAAAGGGGGAATCGCCCGCCTCAAGGCGGCGGGTGATGTTTTCCAGAACCACTATGGCGTCGTCCACCACAAAGCCCGTGGACACGGTGAGAGCCATGAGCGAGAGATTGTCAAGGCTGTAGCCGCACAGGTACATGACCCCGAAAGTGGAGATGATCGAAACAGGCGCGGCCACGGCGGGAATGGCCGTGGCCCGCGCGCTGCCGAGAAAGAAAAATACCACCAGCACCACCAGGACGATGGAAATGAGAAGGCTTTTTTCCACCTCGCGCAGGGAGGCGCGTATTGTCACGGATCTGTCCATGCGTTCCTCAAGGCGCGCTCCGGCCGGAAGCCAGGCCTGGAGGCCGGGCATCATGGCCTTGACCTGATCCACCGTGTCGATGATGTTGGCGCCGGGCGCGCGGAACACAATGAGCAGTATGGCCGGAACGCCGTTGACCACGGCCATGTTGCGCACATTCTGGGAGGAATCCGCCACTTCGGCGATATCTGAAAGGCGGATGACGCGGCCGTTTTTTTGGGCCACCACAAGGGGGCGGTACTGCGCCGCCTTCCGAAGCTGGTCCTGCGCGCCCACAAGCCAGCAGGTCGTGTCGTTTTCCAGCATGCCTTTGGGAAGACAGGCGTTGGCCCCGGCGAGCGCACGGCGCACATCCTCCATGACGAGGCCGGCGGCGGCGAGGGCGGCGGGGTTCACTTCCACCCGCACGGCGGGCAATGCGCCGCCGCCCACCACGACTTCCCCCACGCCGGGAATCTGGGATATTTTCTGGGCCAGCACGGTGGAGGCCGCGTCGTAAAGCTGGGCCCGGGTAAGTATGTCGGAAATGACGGACAGGATCATTATGGGCGCGCCCGAGGGATTGACCTTGCGCCAGGAGGGGTTGGACGGCATGGAGGGCAGGGTGGAGCGCGCCGCGTTGATGGCCCCCTGCACGTCGCGGGCCGCTCCGTCTATGTCGCGGTCGAGATCAAACTGCAGGATCACGCTGGTGGAGCCGAGGCTGCTTGTGGAGGTCATTTCCGTAATGGACGCGATGCGCCCGAGCGCCCGCTCCAGCGGCGTCGCCACGGTGGCGGCCATGGTTTCCGGGCTTGCGCCGGGCATGCTGGCGCGCACCACCACCATGGGAAAATCCACCTCCGGCAGCGGCGCCACCGGCAAAAGACCGAAGGCCGCCGTACCCGCCAGGGCAAGGGCGATCGTGATGAGCGTCGTGGCCACCGGGCGGCGTATGAAGGGCGCGGAGACGTTGAGCGGCAGAAATTCCGG
>JAISXC010000043.1 GCA_031270875.1 Desulfovibrio sp. | reverse complement strand
ATAGGGGCGAAGCTCTCTAATTTCCTTTCTCCTTGACTTTTCAGAATGGCCGCCATAATTTTTATAACGCAAGGGGAGTATTGACCAAAGGTCGCCGCTTCCGCCATTATATCATGCATACAGTTGAGTTGGCACTGCCGGTGGAGATAAAATATGTCGTTCATGCAATATTTGCGCGCAAATCTTCCACTTGGGCATGATCTTGGCATTTCCGGCGAGGATGTGAAGCGGCTTGTTCATGACAGCGGGGCGGAACCCTGGCATATTCACGCAATAACAAGGAGAAAATTCCGCCGGCACGCCTGTGTCGCTTGCGACTGGCTCGCCTCCGCCCTGCCGCGGGATGCGGCAATTTTTGAGATCGCTTGCGGAAGCGGGGCCAATCTTCTTTGGCTGGCGAAGAAGGGTTTCAGCCGGCTGTATGGCATTGACATTGCCCCGCAGGCCACACAGTTGAGCCGCGCGCTGGCCCGTCTGCAAGGGATCGCTCTGAATGTCTGGGAAGACGATGCCTTGTCTCCTTCCTTTGAAAAACCACAGGCGGGCAAGCCTGATATCCCGTTCGTATTCGACGGCATTTTATCCCTGACATGGCTTTACCATGTCCCCGGCGCCGACTTGGGGGGATTTCTGCGAACTTGGAAACCTTGGCTCAAACAGGGCGGGATTATTGTTTTTGAAATGATCACACGCAGTTATAATTCTGTACTCAACAATCAATACCACAGCGATGACTGGGAGTTGCCTGTAAGCCGACGGCGTCCGTCAGAATACTGGATGCGGCTGGATAAAACCGAGGTGCAGCGCACAGCGGAGAAGTGCGGATATACGCATCTGCGCAGCATACGCCTCATGACGCTCATTACCGGGAAACCGGAAAGGGAAGTCCACATGCTGCGTCGCGTCCAGGATGAGTGAATCAGCGGCGCGGAACAGGCGACCTACTTTCCGCCGCCAAGGCCCTTTGCCAGCAATTCGGCCACGGCCGCGTCCCGCGCGGTTTTGTCCCTGGCGCCCATTACCACGGCCAAAAGGCGCGTCTTGCTGTGGCCGGCTGTTACGATAATGTTGTAGCCGGCGCTGGTAAAGCCGGTTTTAAGGCCGTCAATGCCCTGCGCGCCCAGCAGTCCGTTGGTGTTGTACAGCATGCGCCCCCTGTGGGTGAGGCTGGGCAGGGCGTGCAGGCCGCGGGCCTGCGGATGGGCGTGCAGGTAGGCGCGGGCCAGCAGGGCCATTTCGCGCGCCGTGCTTGTCTGCCCCGGAGCAGGCAGGCCGGTGGGATTCCTGAACCGGGTATGTTTCAAGCCAAGGGCGCGGGCCTTGGAGTTCATGCGACCCACAAAGTTGTCGGCATTGCCTCTTGAGAGGCGCAGAGCAACGGCGGTTGCGGCGTCATTGCCGGAGGCGACGGCCATGCCGGCCAGCAGACTGCGCAGGGCCACATGCTCGCCGGCCTGCAAATGCATGGTGGAGCCGCCGGCATTGGCGGCCGGGCGGGTTACTTTGACAAGGCTGTCCAGAAATATCTGTCTGTTTCGCACCGAGTCCAGAGACAGAAAGAGAGTCATGATCTTGGTGAGGGAAGCAGGCGGCAGACTGAGATCGGCCTTGTGGGCGTAGAGCACGCGTCCGTTGTTCATGTTGAGTACAATGCCCGACTTCGCGGGGAAGGCTGCGGCAGTGTGGGTTGACAATATGAGGAACAGGGCGGCCCAGAGAGTTCGGCGAAGAAAGTCCGTCATTTTTTGCGGGAGTAAAATCTGTTGCTTTCCTCAACAGCCTGTATGGCAAAAGCCAGCAGTACCGGGCCCGCGATCAGGCCGGCAGCGCCGAAGGCGTTCAGACCGCACAGTATGGCTGTTATCAGAACGAGGAAGGGTGCCCTGATGCCGTGGCGCAGAAACAGGGGACGCAACAGGTTGTCCACCATGGTCACGGCCAGGATTCCCCACATTACAAGTCCCACGGCCGCCACTGTCCGGCCGGTGAACCAGAGGGAAAGGCTGAGGGGCAGCCAGATGAGAGCCGTGCCCACCATCGGAATGGGGGCCGTGAGCGTGGCCAGTGTGGCCCAGAAAGCTGCGTTTTTGAAGCCGGCGACGGCAAAACCGATGCCGCACAAAAAACCCTGAATGAGGGCCACAAGGGCTATTCCCAGCATCACGGCGCGCAGCGCGCGGCGGATGGTGGCCACAAAACGGCGCAGCAGGGGCTGCGGCAAAGCGAATATGCGCCCCGCGATGATGCGTATGCGTCGGGAGTACATCGTAAACAGCACAGTCAGCGTGATGAACAGAAAGAAGGTCCACAGCACGGTCATGGTCCCGCCCAGCACGTCAAAGCTCCAGCTCAGGAGCAGATTGGCGGCATCATTCAGCAGCGCATCAAGGTTTCGGAAAAAATCGTTGATCGCTTTTTCAACGCGCGGGTATTCCGCCAGACTGGACTGCCATTGCTGAAGCGGAGCCAGCCATTCCGGAGGGATCTGAAAATGGTTCGCCTGCAGTTCACGCAGGCGCGCCATGCCTGAGGATGCCTGCGGCGCGACCAGCAAGGCCAGCGCCGCCAGGGGAGCCAGCATGGCGAAGAGCAGAGAGAGCGTGTAAATGTAAACGGGCATGTGGCGGAGCAGCAGAAGGCGCAGGGCAGCGAGACGCCGTTGCCGGGCATGGCGCTGGATATCTTTGCGCCAGAGCCGGCATTTGTTGCGCAGTCTGCGGTACAGGGGCAGCGCCAGGCAAGCCAGGCAGGCGGCCGTAAAAACGCAGGTTGGATGGCGCCAGAACAGCATGCCCCAGGCCAAGGCAGCCAGCAGACAGAAAATGCGCGGCAGAAAATTAATCATTTCGCCCCTTCAAAGGTAACGCTGAGAATTTCATAAGTGACGCGTCCACGCGGAATGGTTACCGTTACCTCGTCGCCCGCTTCGCGACCCAGCAGGGCCTGCCCCACGGGCGAGAGAAAAGAGATGGAGCCTGCGGCCGGATCCGCCTCATCCGGTCCAAGGATGGTAAAGGTCCGGATTTCGCCGCTGTCCGCATCTTCCATTTTCACTGTGGCGCCAAAACCTGCCTTGTCGCCGGAAAGCTTGTCCAGATTGAGAACCTGAAAGAGCGCCAAGCGCGATTCGATATATTTGATGCGCGCCTCCGCCATTCCCTGGCGTTCCCGGGCGGCCTCATAGCCAGCGTTTTCGCGCAAATCGCCTTCCTCGCGCGCTTCCTTGATCGCAAGAATGATGGCGGGGCGTTCCTCTTTCAGGCGGGCGAGCTCTTCTTCCAGTTTTTTGTATCCCCGTGCGGAAATGGGAATGCTGTTTGACATGACCGACCTCTCACTATAAAAAAAACTGTTATTTTTTCCGGGCCGTTCTCCGACGGGGGAGAAAAAATATTTTTTGCATGGCGGGCATGTTGTCTGCGGCGCTACAAAATACATCGCAAGGAAGTTGTAACGCTCTCAACCTAGTCATTGCCCGCTTTTTGGTCAAGTCCCGTGGAACGTTTTATTCGCGCAACCATGGTTGGGATCAATGAAAAAATATCTGCGTTATCTGGGGCCCGTGCTGGTGACGGCCATTTTCGTGTTGGCCGTCTATCTGCTTTACCAGAAACTCAAAGCGTACAGCCTTGTCCAGATACGCGAGAGTCTGGAGCAGATTTCCCTTGAACGCATCGGCTTTTCCCTGTTGCTCATGGTTGTCAATTATATGATTCTGGTAGGGTATGACTGGCTGGCCATCAAGGCTATTCACAAAACCCTGCCTGTCGGGCGCGTGGCACTGGTGTCCTTTGTCGGGCAGGCCGTGAGCTATAATTTCGGCGCTCTGCTGGGCGGCACAACGGTGCGCTGGCGTTTTTATTCCAACTGGGGTTTTACTCTCCCGGAGATCGTCCGTCTGGTGCTCATGCTGGCCGTTACCTTTTGGGTCGGCGCCTTGGGCCTGTGCGGCGCGATCTTTCTTTTCAAGCCGCCCGTCATGCCCGAGGATCTGCTGGCAAAAATGCCCGTTGCCGACATGCGCGTCCTGGGACTGGCGCTCTTTTTGATTGCCTGCTCCTATCTGGTGCTTTGCTGCACCGTTCGCAAACCCCTGCATATTCGCGGCAGGGAATTTGTTTTTCCGCCGCCGCGCATCGCTTTCGCCCAGGCGGCGGTGGCCGGCATCGACATTGTGGCCGCCGCCGCCTGCATGTACGTGCTGCTGCCGGATGACATGGGCCTGAGCTTTCTGGAATTTCTGCCGGGCTATCTCATGGCCCAGGTGGCGGTGGTGCTGACGCATGTGCCCGGCGGGGTGGGAGTTTTTGAGTTGGTCATCCTGCACCTCACGCATACCACGCGTACGGAGGTTGTGTTCGCTGCCGTGCTGATATTCCGGCTTGTTTACTACATCCTGCCCCTGCTGACGGCCGCACTGCTGCTTCTGGTTTACGAGGCCCGGCAGAACCGGGGCTGGGTCAGGAAGTTATTGGGGAAGAAGGCCGGGCAGTAGCGGCGGGTTTACATGGCGCGCGTACTTTACGGAATTCACGGTACAGGGCATGGGCACGCCATGCGCGGCTTGACTGTCGCCCGGCGTCTCGCGGGGCACGATTTTCTTTTTGTCGCCTCGGATGACGCCGTGGGTGTGCTGGCGCCGGAATTTCCCGTGATCCCCATACCCAATCTGGGCACGGTTTTCAAGAATTACAGGGTGGACATGCGGGCGACCGTTGCGCGGGCCCTGCCTCTTCTGCTGCGCAGGGAACGGCATGTGCGCCGGGTTCTGCGCATTATCGAAGAATTCAGGCCGGACGTCTGCATGACGGACCTGGAATATTTTGTTCCGCGAGCGGCCGAGCGGGCCGGATTGCCCTGTCTGACTCTGGATCACCAGCACATCATAACCTGCTGCCGCCACAATCTCCCTCCCGATATGTGGCTGGACGCCTTTGTGCAGGGCGCCACGCCGCGCTGGCTTTTCCGGCCCACCGGCGACAACCTGATCATTTCCTTCTATGCCCCTCCCGTTCTTCCGCGCTACCGGGCGCGCGTGGCCCCGCCGATATTGCGCGAGAGCGTGCTGGCCCTCTCTCCGCGAGACGACGGCCACATTGTGGTCTACCAGAGCAATTCCACGCATGACAACTTGGTGGAATTTCTGCGGAAAGCGACCGAACGCCCTGCCTATGTCTTCGGTTTTGGCCGCACCCGGGGACGTGAAGGCAATGTCATTTTTATGGAAAAGAGCGAGGACGGTTTCTTGCGTCTGCTGGAGGGCTGCGCCTACGTCATTCAGGGCGGCAGCCACACGCTCATGAGCGAAGCGCTGTATCTGGGCAAACCCGTCCTCTCCCTGCCTCTGGCGGGCATGGTGGAACAGCGGTTCAACGCTCTCTATCTGGAGCGTCTGAACTACGGCATGCGGGCGGATATGGCCAACCTGACTCCGGAAGCCCTGAAAATTTTTGAAAGCCGCCTGGACGGTTACAAGGACGCCATCGCTCGCGGCGTTTTTTGCGGCAATGAAAGCGTTTTCAGCCTGACGGACGCCTTTGTCAAAAGCGGCGCGCTGCCGGTGGAGGGGGGGGAAATAGGGAAGACGGCAAAATAAAGTGGCTGCGCCCGGATAAATTTTTTCCGCTTTTCGCCGAATAGAGTTACAGGCATCACCGGAGCTTGGCCCGCAAACTTGTATCCGCGGCGATTTTTTCGTATATTGGGTTTACTGGTTATTTTCCGGCGCCCACTTTATAAGCGCGGGTACGACCCGCAAACGGAGTCCTGCAACATGGCGCAGACAAATATTTTGCTTGAAACCGGCACCAACGAGCTGGAAATCGTGGAATTTTACGTCAATCTTGACGGTTATGAAGGGCATTACGGGCTCAATGTGGCCAAAGTGGTGGAAATAGGGCGTCGCCAGAATGTCACCGCCATGCCGGACATGCCACACCCGGCCGTGCTCGGCGCGTTTTCGCACCGCAACGGCCGCATCGTTCCTCTCATTGACATGGCCCGTTACCTCGGCAGCGGACCTATCACGAATGAAGACGCCAAGGTTATCGTCACGGAATTTAATACGGTTTGCACGGCATTTCTTGTTTCCGGCGTCAACCGCATCTACCGTCTGAGCTGGACGGATGTGGAAGCGCCGGGCAATTTTTTGCAGAATGTGAGCCAGAGTTCCGTCACCGGTGTGGTGCGTCTGGAAGAGAGGGTTATTTTTCTGCTGGATTTGGAAGCCATCGTGGCGGATCTGCATCCGGCCATGGCCATACGTTTTGACGCGGACGGCAAGACGTCGCACAAAGGGAAAACGTATGACGTTCTGCATGTGGACGATTCCAGCAGCATCCGTTCCCTGGTGCTGGACCTGCTGACCCGCGAGGGCAACTTCAGGCTGGAGCAGCGCGTCAACGGTCAGGACGCATGGAATTACCTTGCTCAACTGCGCGCCAGATGCGAGGAAACCGGCGAGCCCATAACAAATTATCTCCAAGGCGTCATCACGGACATTGAAATGCCTTCCATGGACGGTCTCGCGCTGTGCAAGCAGATCAAGGGGGACAATATCCTCAGGGCGTTGCCGGTGGCCATTTTTTCTTCCATGATCAATGAAAGTCTCTCGCGCAAATGCGCCAGCGTGGGAGCCAACGCGCAGTTTACCAAGCCGGATTTGAAAGCTCTCTCCATAAAGCTTTATGAATTGATTGAGAGGGAGCGGCAGTGATCTTTCGATATGGCGTCAGCGCGGCGGGGTCTTTCAGGGTTGCATGCCCATTTTCAGAGCCGCCTGCATCCCCCCCA
>JAISXC010000195.1 GCA_031270875.1 Desulfovibrio sp. | reverse complement strand
GATTTGGCCACCGGCAACAGGTTGTTTGTGTTAAAGGCGCACACCACCGGCAACCCTGTGCCCATGTGAACGCTTGCGGCCGTGGCGTAGCCTTCCGCAATCAAAATCATCGAATTTTTACTATCCTGGTTTTTGCCGGGATCGATGAGATGAAACGTGCCTTTCACTTCCGCGCCCTGTTCAAACTTCTTCAGTTCCGGCGTAATCGTCAGGATAGTCCGTATGGCTCCGGAGGCATTGCGCCCGGGCACAATCAGATTTCCCTGGGCATCGACCTTGACGCCGAAACCCTGCACCTGTTTTTGCTCCAGGTAGGGATGCTGACTCTTGTTCGCCCAATCGCAGTTCTTCCAAATCGCGTAGCAGCGTTTGGCCACCCTGTCGTGACGCGCATTCAATTCTTTGCTCTCCGCTTCGCGTCGCGCGCCGGCTTCCAGACGCAACTTGTGAATCTGCTCGCCGGAAAGCATGTGACCGGAGTATTTCCAGGTGCTCTTTTCCCCTGTTTTCCAGTTTTCAATGTAACCGGCGGGAATGCCGTCAAGAAAACCTTTGTAGGAACCGTTCAGTTTGCCGGATGTGCTGTCCAGAAGCGTAACTCTGTGGATTTGGCCATCCATCAGCGGCATCCGCCCCTTCAGGTCAAGGCCGGCGTCATGCAAGGCGCGCGCGAATTCCTCCTGCGGAGTAAGTGCGGCCTTTCCGGCCGTCAGAGCATTTTCCGGCATCCAACGCTCGAAAGCCTTCAAATCGCTGCCTGTCGGCGCATACCAGAGCTTGGCATCGCCATCCCATTTCGCGCCGGCGTTCTTGGCAAGATACCGATGCGTGTACGGCACGTTAAGCCAGGTCTTTTCCTCCGGTATCCCCTGCTGTCCGGATTCCACAGCAGGCGCGGCGGGAGCGGAAGGTTCCCGTCCGGGAGATGCCGCCGCCGCTGTCGCGGGAACAGATTCTTCACGGGCGGATTCAACGGAACCAGCCGTGTATTCCGCCTTTTCTTCGGCGGACAGTTCGCGGTCGTTTTCCATGCCCTTGACGAAGGCGACGATTTTTTCCGCGTCGCGGCAGACACGCATGATCTCGTGCGGATCTTTTTTCAGACCCTCAACCCACAAGGATACTTCATTCTGTCGCGCCACTTCATTCTGTTGCGCCGGCACAAACGGCAAGCCCATATCCGCCGCCAGAATCCAGGATGCGATTTCCGTCCGCAGTTTTTCCTGCGCGGCGGCTTCCGACCCTTTGGGGCCGGCAGACCGGTTCATGCGGTCAGGATGCCCGGAAGCATGGACAAGACCGCGCAATAGCCCGGCGCAATAGTCAGTTTCATCCGCATACTTCTCTCTCGGCGGTATGTGTAGCGTATCAGTGCTGACACGATAAAAAGAGCGATCCGTCTGATCACTCGCGATGATCATTTTGGAATTGCGCAGCATCTTGTCCGCCCGTTCAAGCGAATCACGCACCGCCCTCTCGACATTGGCGGCCTGTAACGGCGGCATACCGTCAACTTCCGAGGCGTGGAATACCGTCGTGACGCGCGCCAGCGGACGCCCCTGTTTCACAGTTTGCCAATACTGAATCGGTACGCCTTTCGCACCGTCACGAACCTCCAAACCATTGTCCTGTGCCTGTTTGCCTGTCACATAACGGGGATCGGCGCTGCCGGTTTCCATCTGCCGCGTCATGAGAGTCACAAGATTTACGCCGGTGTATCGCTTGCCGGTCACAGCATTGACGGGCGCGACGATTCCGCCCGCTTTCCATTCTCTCTGCCACGGAGCATTGCCCTTTTCCAGAGCGTCAATGACTTTGTCCGCGAACTGATCGACAAACATTTTTTGCGTGGCCATTACGCTACCCCTCCTTCGAGCATTTCTTCAGGATCATCAAAAACAAGCGCATCCTCTTCAAACGCGCCCATGTAGTCGGCGACATCCGGGTCAACCGGAACGCCGATCTCGGCCAGTTCCGGATTCATCCCAAGCTGGGCCTCCACAACCATCGCCGCTTTTTGCAGGTACTCCCGCATTTCATGAATGGCTGATTTTTCCAAATCACTCATGACCGTTCTCCTTCAACTTGTTTTATTTATTGAATAAGGTGTATATTTACACACCTGACCCCGTGTTATTGCCGCCAGATCACCACCTCCCTGACCCTCCGCAAGTTTTCCAAAGGCACATAGCCGAAATAGCGCGAATCAAAACTGCCTCTGTGTTCCGCCAGCAAAAGCGCCCGGCCGGACGGCACACGCTCTTCAAGTGCGGCCCCGGCCAGCGGAAGGCCGTTTTTGTCTCTGGCCAAAGCGACGCTTGCCGGCTGTAATACATCGTTAACGTAAATTCCCTCTGGAGTGACGCGCACGGCGTCGCCCGCAATCCCCGCGAGACTCTTCAACAGCGGACGCGCTCCGGACGGGCAATACCCCGGCCGCAAGTATCCCCTGGCAAGGGCAAGTCCGGCCGTCTCGCTCCCGGAGCAAAAGCGGACGTAATCGCCACGCTCCGGCGCCCCAGAGACAATCCTGTAAATGCCGACCGGCATGGAGTCCGTGACGTTCACACGGAACCCGGCTCCCCAAAGACCGGCGCACATCAGGAGAAACGCGCTAAGCGGCGGCAAGACGTTTCGCATACTTGTCCTCAATGCTCTCTTCCCTCGCCCGTATTTCGGCGGGTGCGGGCGCTGCCGGCGCATCCGGGTCCACATGAAGCCTGTCGGACACCGCGGGCGGCGGCATCTTCGCGCGATCGCTGAAAACCGGATCTTTGAAATACAGTATCTGCTTGCCCAGAACCGGAGGATTGCCGGCGACAAAAATCAGCATGTCGCCCGGCATGGTAATGTTGCCGTCGGCATCCTTCACCGGCGCGGCCAGACGTGAACACTCGTCCGCCGTCAACAGCGGCCGGGCCACTTCCTGAACGCTCACATTCGCGTTTTTCAGATGCCCGGCGCGTGAGCCAGAAAGCGATGTCTTGGTATCGACTACCGTCGTCTTGCCGGTCATCTTTGACAGAAATTCGGCCGCTTCCGGCGTGTTCGGAGCCGCGCCAATGCGGATATGGCAGTTGCCCATCAAGGCGTTTTCCTTCCCATACCGCAAGGCAAGCTGCTGCGTATCCTGCACGATCAGGTACATCTTGCCGCCGTAGCCGGCGATGTAGGCAATGGCGCTTTCAAGTATCTGTATTTTGCCGAGCGCCGGAAACTCGTCCATCAAGTACAGCACACGGTGCTTGTTTGAGTTGACGCTCCGGCCCTCCTCAAACTTCATGCTCCGCGTCTGCCGGTAAATCATCTGCGTGATAATGATGCGTATCAGAGGACGCAGGCGGTCAATTTCGCCGGGATTCACCACAAGATACAGATTCACCGGATGTTCATGATTCAGCAGGTCGTCAATTTTCCAGGACGAATACCGCGTGTTCCGGGCGATAATCGGATCTTTGTACAACGCGAGGTCAGTGACGGCAGTGGAAATCACGCTTCCGCGCTCATTGTCCGGCTTGGCGAGTATGGTTCTCGCCGCCGCGACAATAAACCGGCCTATTGCCTTATGCTCCTCTACATTGCCGCCGACGAAAAGTTTGCCGAGATGCTCGGCATGACCATAAATGAGCATCTCGGCGAACAATTCTTTCTCTGAGCGATTTTCGTCGCCGAACATATATACGAGGTCGCGCAGGTTCGCCGTGCGCTTTTCATTCACGCGCGTCGTAATCATGCAGTGCAGCAGGACGCCGGAGAGCAGGTCGGCCGCATTCTTCTTCCAGTGCGCGTCCTTGCCTTCCATGCTCTTGCCGTCAGGATCAAGCAGCATCTGCACCAGCTTCTGCGCGTCAGAAATGGCCTGCAACCCGTTCAACCGTATCTCTTCCAGCGGATTGTAAGGCGCGGTGGCTCCACTGTCGTCAGCCGGATCGAATCTCACTACGCTGTGACCGAGACTTTGAAGATAGGCCGCCGTCAACGCCCAATTCTCGCCCTTGATGTCAAAAACCAGACTGGAGTGCGGCCACGCGAGAAGCGTGGGCAAAATAAGTCCCACGCCCTTGCCCGACCGGGTAGGCATGAAGGCCAGAATATGCTCAGGCCCATTGTGGCGCAGATACAGAATGCTCTCATTGTGCAGAAACCCACCGACATAAACCCCCACGCCGTTGAGCAGGCTCATTTTTTCGATTTCTTCCAACGTCGCCCACCGGGCTGAACCGTGTATGTTTACATTGCCCTTCGGCTTGCGGCCGAACATCAGAACATACAGGACAAGCCCGGCGAAGGGGACGAAAAACACGCTCAAGCCCTGAATTGTCGCCTGATCAATAGCATCGCCCGCATAACGGCTGTTCCAGATGAAACACATCCAGGGCGCATAAACATGTGTGCCGAACAGTGCCCCGCCAAGCGCGGGATGATAGCCATAGGCGCGGGCTATGGT
>JAISXC010000228.1 GCA_031270875.1 Desulfovibrio sp. | reverse complement strand
CCTTCCGTGTAGAGCCGCTGCCCCTTGTCCGTTCGGGACGGGGTAAGCTGGGGGAACTCGGTTTCCCAGAAACGCAGCACGTGCGTTTTCAGGTTGAGCAGTTCCGCCGCCTCGCCAATGCGGTATGTTTTTTCCAACATAACGCCTCCATTGCCAAAGGCCTATATGCGCACGCCGAAAGCCTTTACCAGAGATTGTGCAATTTTTTCCCGCTCCTTGTCCACCTCCGCGTCCTTCAGAGTTCTGCCGGCATGCCGGAAAGTGAGCCGGAAAGTCAGATGGCGATCCCCCGGCCGCGGCTCAAAAACATCCTGCAGGGACGCCCCGGTCAGGAGGGGCGAACGCAGAGCCCGCAAATGCCCGAGCAGTTGTCCGACGCGCGAACCTTCCCCGGCCATGACGGTAATGTCGCGCCGCACCGGCGGATATACAGGAAGGGGAACAAAGGCAACGCGCGCCGCATCGTGCAGTCTGCGCAATTCATCCAGATTGCACTCGGCAAGCCACACATCCTTGCGCGCGTGAAAGATCCCGGCCAGAGCCGGTTTGACGCGACCCATGCGGCCAACCGCGCGTCCGGCGCAACTGATGTCTACGCCGGGCAAAAGCCAGGGATGGTCGCTGACGCCCTCACAGTCAGGCTCCGGCAAATGCAGAAAATGAAACAGATGCTCAACCACGCCCTTGATGTCGGCGTAGTCCGCATCCGCTTCGGTATGCGGCCAGGAGTCGTCGTGGCGCGCGCCGTAGAGCAGAAACCCCAGCATACCCGTCTCCCGCGCCGGCGTGGGCAAACCGTCCCGCGTCGGGGCAGGCCCCTGACCCGGAACCTCAAAAACACGGGCCAGCTCAAACAGCCGCAGACCAGCGGTTCCCTGGGCCAGATTGTTGCGCAAGGTCTGAAGCAGACCCGGAGCGAGCGCGGTGCGCAGAACATCCTGTTCCGCCGAGAGGGGATTGAGAATGGAAATGCGCCTCTCTGGCGAAATTCCGAGATGGTCAAGATCCTTGTGCCCCACAAAGCTGTAGTTCACGGCTTCATTAAGGCCAAGGCCGGCCCCCCAGCGCCTGACGCGCGTCCAGAAGGAAAATTCGGACTCGGTTCTCCCGGAATCGGCAAGGCTCCTGCACACTGGCGGCAGCACAGGCGCAATGGAGTCCAGGCCGCGCATACGGCCCACTTCTTCCACCAGATCCGCCTCCCGGGTGATATCCGGCCGCCAACTCGGCTGGTTCACCCGCCACCGCGCCCCGTCCCTGGTTACGGCGCAGCCAAGACCGGCAAAGGTTTTCTCGCAGAACTCCTCATCCAGCCTCAGACCCAGAAGCCTTTCGGCTTTTTCCGGCCGGAATGTTATTTCCACAGGCACAAAAGGTTTGGGCTCCAGTCTGAAGATCCCCTTGCGCACCACGCCGCCGCTCACGGCCGCCATCATGGCGCAGGCGCGGTCCAGGGCCCAGACGGTGCGCTCCTGGTCAACGCCGCGCTCAAAGCGGTATGATGCCTCGGATGAAAGCCCCAGGCGCCGGGAGGTCTTGCGTATGCACTCCGGTTTGAACACCGCGCTTTCCAGAAAAACATTGCGGCTTTCTTTTGTGATTTCCGTGTTCAGGCCGCCCATGACGCCGGCCAGGCCCACAATGCGTTCCGCGTCGCAGATGCAGAGATCCCCGGTGGCCAAGGTCCGCTCCTGTCCGTCCAGGGTGGTGAATTTTTCCCCGTCCCGGGCTGTTTTTACCGCAATGCGTCCCGCCCCGAGCTTGTCCAGATCAAAGGAATGCAGAGGCTGGCCGCATTCAAAAAGAATATAATTGGTCACATCCACAATATTGAAAATGGCCCTTACGCCCACGGCGTTGAGGCGATAGCGCATCCTCGCGGGGGAGGGGGCCACGCGGATGCCGGAAATGACCCGCCCGGCGTAGAGCCGGCAGAGTTCGGCATCTTCTATCTCAAGGGGAATATTCGCGTCGGGCTCCTGGCCTTCGGTCAAAGGCAGACCGACAACAGTCAGAGGCAGGCCGAAGGCATGGGCCGTTTCCCTGGCCAGGCCCAGTACGGAAAGGCAGTCTGCCCTGTTGGGGGTTATGGAGATATCCAGCACTTCAGTGTCCAGACTGAGCGCGTCCACAAGGCGCAGACCCGTTCGCATCTCCGCCGGCAGCACCAGGATGCCGTTATGATCTTCGGTCAGGCCCAATTCCCTCTCGGAACAGATCATGCCGCATGAAACCGCGCCGCGCAGCCTGGCCTTTCTGATCACCATGCCGCCGGGCATGCGCGTACCCACAAGGGCCACAGGAACTTTCTGTCCCGCCGCCACATTGGCCGCGCCGCAGACAATATCCAAAAGCTCGCCCTGAGCCGCGTCCACCCTGCACAAATGGAGATGGCCGGATTCCGGATGATTCCTGCATTCCACCACCTCACCCACCACAACATCGCCGATGTCCGCGTAAGGATTGCGGATGTCCTCAACTTCCAGACCAAGCATGGTCAATCTGTCGCCCAGAGCCCGAGCGCTGCCTTCATAGGGCGTAAATTCGCGCAGCCAAGAGAGAGAAAGCAACATACGTCATTTTCCATTATTGAAAAGACCACAGAGGCCGTGGGGTTTGAGGTTCCGGCAGGGGGCGCTCAGGCTCCTTTTCGCCGCGGGGGCCGTGCGCGCCCGGACTCAGGCGACGCTGCGGCCCGCTTTCTTCCGGCCGCGCGTCATCAAGCGTATTGCCGTAGGCATCCGTATAGCCCATGCCGCCCTGAGGAGTGCGCGACGCGGATCTGCCGGGCATGTTCTGCGAGGGTTTCGGCCCGCCTGGCGGCTCAAGGCCGGAATGACGCGGGCTGTACGCGGAGGCCGCCGGCAGGACCGACGGAACCAGCGCGAAACCAGCGCACAAGACCAAAACAAGCAAAATTCGTCGCGCCATACGAAACCTGTCGCTGTCTTTCATTCCGCCATGGTTGAAAATAGGGAGAAATCCCTCCTGTCGTCAGGCGAATTGCCGCAAAAAACGCACATCGTTTTCAAAAAACATGCGCAGATCTCCAATGCCGTACTTGAGCATGGCCACACGTTCCACACCAAGCCCGAAGGCAAAACCGCTCACGCCGTCAGGATAGTTCACGGCGGAGAAAACAGCCGGATCCACCATGCCGCAACCCAGTATTTCCACCCAGCCCGTCCCCTTGCAGACGCGGCAGGAGTCGCTCTGGTAATGACCTTTTCCCCCGCACAGGCAGCAGGAAATGTCCACTTCCGCCGAAGGCTCCGTGAAGGGGAAAAAACTCGGACGAAAGCGCACTTGCGTCCGGGAGCCGAATACGGCCCGCACAAAGGCCGTCAGCGTACCGCGCAGATGGGCCATGGTAATGCCGTTGTCCACCATGAGGCCCTCAATCTGGTGAAACATGGGGGTATGCGTCAAGTCCGAGTCGCGGCGGTACACTTTGCCCGGCGCGATTACGGCCAGCGGCGCGGCGCGCGTTGACATGGTGCGTACCTGTACCGGCGAGGTGTGGGTGCGCATGAGCACTTTTTCCGTGATATAGAGAGTGTCCTGCATGTCCCGCGCGGGATGCTCCGGAGGCATGTTGAGGGCCTCAAAATTGTAATAGTCGTTTTCCACTTCCGGTCCGGAAACCACCTCAAATCCCATGCCGGTAAAAATTTCGCATATTTCCCCGGTAATCAGGGTTACCGGATGAAGAGAGCCGCGCCAGGGCGCACGGCCGGGCAGGGTGGGATCAAAGCCGGTAATCCCCTCCGCTTCTCTGACGGCCAGAAGAGCGTTTTGGCGCTCCCCAAACAGGGCGGCGCAACGATCCTTGACCCTGTTGGCCGCCTGCCCCACGACAGGCCGGTCTTCCGGCGGAAGGGCGGGCAGGCGCGAGATGACTTGCGCAAGGCGTCCCTTGCGGCCCAGAACATCCACACGAAGAGATTCCAGAGCTTTCAGGGTATCCGCTTTGTTGAGTCTCTCTTCCAGTTCCTCAACAAGATTTTCCAGTGTGGTGACGAGATCCATCTTCATTCCCGTATAAAAAAAGCGGCGGCATCACAGCGACCGCCGTCCGTATTTTCACCTGAAATTTGTCCGCCCGGTCATGCCGGAACATAAAACACGTCTTGCCATCACTCCGGAACCTCTTGACGAAACGCGTTTTCGCCATGCGGAGAAGGCCGGCATCAGCGGAAAAGTTCTCAGGCATTATGCCTGGTTCAGTGCGGCTTTGGCCAACCCCGCCACTTGGGCGAAATCATCCTTGTGATAGACGGCCATATCGGCCAGCACCTTGCGATTCAGGGCAATTCCAGCCAACTTGAGGCCGTGCATCATACGACTGTAGGAAAGCCCATTCAGGCGGGCACCGGCGTTGACGCGCAGAATCCACAGGGCGCGGAAATCGCGTTTACGGTGTTTGCGCCCCACAAAGGCGTATTGCATGGAGCGTTCCACCGCCTCACGGGCGGTGCGATACAAACGGCTGCGCCCGCCGCGGAATCCTCTGGCGGCGCTCAGGTATTTCTTGTGCCGGCGGTGTCCGGCAAGTCCTCTCTTTACGCGCATACATCCTCCTTCTACCCGGTCAAGGCGGAGGCGTGCCCGCCGGGCGGTATTTCATTCAGCCGTTCGGAAGCATCCTGCGGACGGCTTTCTCGTTGGCGCTGTCCACCAGGGCTGCCTGACCGAGACGCATTCTGCGGCCGGCGGCTTTTTTCGTCAATATATGCCGCAGGTTCTGACGGCGGCGCTTGTACTTGCCGCTGCCCGTCAACTGGAAACGCTTGGCGGCGGCACGGCGTGTTTTTATTTTGGGCATGATTGTTCTCCTTGTTCTTCCATTTCCGCGGCATTGCTATTTTTTGGGAACAAGCAACATTTGCAGCATGCGGCCTTCGGCATGCGGTTCCTGCTCCACTTTGGCAACATCCGCAAGATCCCGCACCACGCGGTCAAGCATATCCACGCCGCGATCCTTGTGCACTATTTCGCGGCCCCGGAAAAACACCGAAATTTTACAGCGGTCGCCGTCTTCCAGAAAACGGCGGATATGCCGCAGTTTGGTTTCGTAATCATGATCGTCCGTCTTGGGGCGGACTTTGATCTCCTTTATCTGCACCACGGTCTGCTTTTTTCTGGCTTCCTGTTTTTTCTTCTGCTGCTCGTACTTGAATTTGCCATAGTCCATGATACGGCAGACGGGAGGCTCTGAGGCCGCCGCCACTTCGACAAGATCCAGGCCCGTCTCCTTGGCCAGGGCAATGGCGTCGCCGCGCTGCAAAATTCCGAGCTGTTCCCCCTCCATGCCTATAACGCGCACCTCGCGCGCGCGTATCATCTCGTTGCGGCGCACGGTATCCTGTGGCAGTTCACGCCTTTGTCTTATGTTAGGCGAAGCTATAGCGCATCCCTCCTTGCTTGAAAGGCTCCTCCGCGTCCGCCCGGACGAGGGCGGCAATTTCCCCCACGGTTTTGAGCCCCAGATTTTCTCCGGTGCGCAGGCGTACGTTCGCGCCGCCCTCCTGCGCCTCCCTTTCTCCCACCACCAGCATGTAAGGAATTTTCGCCATCTGGCCCTCACGCACCTTGAAGCCCAGTTTCTCGTTGCGCGTATCCACGTCGGCCCGGATACCGACGGCCACAAGCTCTTCGCACAGATGCCGGGCCGCGGCGTCACCCGCTTTCGTCACCGTGAGCACGCGGGCCTGCTCGGGCGCGAGCCAGACCGGCAGCGCGCCGGCATAATGCTCTATCAGCACGCCCATAAAACGCTCCAGAGATCCCATGATGGCCCTGTGCACCATAACGGGCCGATAGCGCGCGCCGTCCTGCCCGGCATAGGTCAAATCAAAACGTTCGGGCAGGGTGAAATCCACCTGAATTGTGGAACACTGCCACTCCCGGCCTATGCAGTCCAAAAGGCGCACATCGATTTTCGGACCGTAAAAGGCTCCGTCGCCGGCATTGATTTCATAGGGAAGCCCCGCTTTTTCCACAGCCCGAACAAGGGCGGACGTGGCCATCTCCCATGCTTCGTCCGTCCCTATGCTGCTTTCAGGCCGCGTGGAAACGGCCACCCTGTACTCAAAGCCGAAAAGGCCCATCAGATCGCGTATCAAATGGATGACGGAGAGAATTTCATCTTCAAGCTGTTCCGGCGCGCAGAGAATGTGCGCGTCATCCTGGGTGAACTGGCGAACGCGCAGGAGCCCGTGCAGGACTCCGCTTTTTTCATGCCGATGCACCACTCCGAGCTCAAAATAGCGCTGGGGCAGATCGCGGTAGCTGCGCAGGGAATTCCTGTAAATCAGCATGTGCGCTATACAGTTCATGGGCTTGATTCCGTAGGCGTCCTTTTCAATACTCGTGAAATACATATTTTCGCGGTAATGCTCATAATGGCCGGACTTCCGCCAGGTTTCCAGGCGCAGAAGCTGCGGCCCCCGCACCATGTCATACCCGCGCTTCAGATGTTCCCTGCGCCAGAAGTCTTCCAGTATGGTCCGCACAAGCATGCCCCTGGGCAGCCAAAAAATCATGCCGGGCGCCACGTCTTCCTGAAACGCGAAAAGTTCCAGTTCACGCCCCAGTTTGCGGTGATCACGTCTCCTGGCCTCTTCCTGCTGCTTGAGCCAGGCGGCAAGGGCTTTGTCATCGGCAAAGGCTGTGCCGTAAACGCGGGAGAGCATCCTGTTTTTTTCGTCGCCGCGCCAATAAGCGCCGGCCACGGACAAAAGCCTGACGGCGGCGGCGAAGCCCGTATGCGGTATATGCGGGCCGCGGCAAAGATCGGTGAAGTCCCCGCAGGCGTAAAGGGAAACCTCGTCCGCCTCAATGCCTTCAATGATTTCCGCCTTGTATTGCTCCCCGGCGGCGCGGAAGCGGCGCAAAGCCTCCTCTTTCGCCATGTTTTCGCGGACAAAGGGCAGGCGAGCGTCTATGAGTGTGCGCATCTCCTTTTCTATAGCCGGAAAATCCTCGTCCGAAAGAGGGCGTTCCACGTCAAAATCATAATAAAAGCCGTTTTCAATGGCCGGACCGATGGTCACCTTTGCGTCCGGAAAAAGTTTTTTGACGGCGGCCGCCATGACATGGGCCGCAGAATGGCGGATGAGACTGACGCCGTCCGGCGAATCGGCATATACGGGAGAAAGATCCGCACAACCGGCGGGCAATGGGGCGGAAAGGTCGAGAAGGCATGTCTGGCCGCCGCAAAGAGCCCTGGCGGCGACAGCGGCTTTGAGTTTTTTGCCGCTCAAAGCCTTGCGCAGAATATTTTCTGCCGTCTCTCCGCAGGCGGCCTCCACCGTCTGCCCCTCCACACGGACATCCATGCCAAAACTCCCGGACACACTTTTCCGCCCTCGGTTTTTCAAGCTCAAATTCCGACCGCCGCGCAAAAACTTATTAACCAGAGCGAAGGGCTCTTTCGCTCTGGTTAATAATGGTAGGAACGAGCAGACTTGAACTGCTGACCCCTTCCGTGTCAAGGAAGTGCTCTAGCCACCTGAGCTACGCTCCTGCAATTTCAGAGGCAATACTTTTTTTAGCCTTATCATTGCGCGGCGTCAACTGTTTTTTTGTTTTTCGCGCGTTTTTCAAGGAGGCAATTCCTCGCTTTATCTGATAAAATTCGTCGGCTCCCAATCCTCCGGAGCGGGCGGCGCTATGCCCGCCGCCTTGCCGGCCGCTATGCACCTGACAAGCCAGGCCATATTGTCGCCCAAGGTACGCATGGTCTGCAGACCTTCCCTGTCCTGACGCACCTCATCCGGGGTATTGCCGTGCACGGAATTCCAGTACTGGGAAGACACCACCGGCATGCGGGCAATGGTAAAATATTTGTTCAGGCGGTCAAAGGAGGCGCTGGCCCCGCCC
>JAISXC010000170.1 GCA_031270875.1 Desulfovibrio sp. | reverse complement strand
GGGGGGAAAGCCGTTCGGAAAGGGAGGTGAAGCCCCGGATGTCGGTGAAGAGGATGGACAGTTCCCGCTCCTCCCCGGCGAAGAGGTTGCCGCGCAGTTTTGTGATGCGCCTGACGATTTCCGGGGACACATAGCGGGAAAAGGCGTTGCGCAGGATGAGCTTCTGCCGCTCCTCCTGCCAGAAGCGCAGAAAGACCAGACTCGCGCCCATGAGCGCGACCGTGATCACAATATACAGGGGGGAGACAAACAGCCCTCCGGCGAAGAGTCGGCGGGAAACCTCCACGGCGGCGGCAATCAGCGCCGCCGCGACGGGCAGGTAGATCCGGGGCCGAGCAAAGCCGAAGGCCAGCGCGGCCGCAAGGCCGGAGGCGAGAATGCCCAGAATCTGCGCGGCCGGCGTCCAGGGGGGAACGCGGACGGCATTCCCTGTCAGGACGGCGTCCACGACGGCGGCGTGGATTTCCACGCCGGGATAGACAGGATCAAGGGGAGTGGCGCGGATGTCCAGAAGCCCCGGAGCCGAGGTTCCCACAAAGGCGATTCTTCCCTGCAGGGTTTCCGGGGGAGCGATTTTGCGCAGCACGTCCCCGGCGCTGACGTAAGGATAGCTCCCGCGAGGTCCGTGAAAGGGAATATGCATGGCTCCCCGGGCGTCCACCGGCACGGTTTGTTGCCCCACCCGGACGGACTCAAGCCCGTACGGCCCGGAACGGGCGATGAGATTTTTGCTCCCCAGGGCCAGCATCAGGGAGCGCAGGGCCAGGGAGGGATACACCGTGCCCCCCGCCCGGAGAAGCAGGGGAGCCTTGCGCACGACGCCGTCCTCGTCCGGGGCGACGTTGATGAAGCCCAGAGGGGCTTTGTCGCGCAGAACGGGCAGGGGCAGCACGGCGCTTTGGGCCGATTGCAGGGAGTGCTCCAGAGGGATCGCGCCGGGGGAAGACCGCTCGACGCAGTTGACGGAAGGGGGCATGTCCGGGTCATCCGGCGTGCCATCAAAACGGCCGTAAAAGCCAAGCACGGCCGGGCTTCGCCGCAGGGCGTCCGCCAGCAGGCGGTCAAAGTCACGCAGGTTCGGCGGCAGGCCGTCCAGGCTCAGGGCCGCGCCCCTGTCGCGGGCCAGGGATTCCCGCAAGCGCTCCGGCGAGGAGCGATCCGGCTCCGCGAACATGACGTCCAGCCCGACGGCGGCGACTCCATATCCGTCCAGGGCGTTCAGGAGATCCGCCACCAGATAGCGCGGCCAGGGCCACTGCCCGTATTCCCGCAGGGAGACTTCATCCAGATCGACGATCACCGGAACGGGTGAAGGTTTCGGCGCGGCCCGCAGGGGCAGGAGGCTGTCGTAGATTTTCAGATCCAGGCGGACGACGGGCGGCGGCTGGGCGATATACAGAACCGCCATGCCCAGGATCACGGCCATGCCGGTCAGGGCGGCGGAAAACCAGGAAGATTGCGCGATAT
Organism: Desulfovibrio sp.; assembly: GCA_031270875.1. Next base: position 1,278 of record JAISXC010000170.1, on the reverse strand, counting down.
GGCAAAGACGCGTCCGGGCTTTGCCCGGAGCGGCTTGCGGGGTTCCACGGGGGGCGCTGTCCCCCGGTTGTGTTCGGAACGCGGTCGGAAAGGTCACGTTTCCGCGCCTTCAATGTCCGCCTTTTGCGGCGCGTCGGGGAAACGCTCATAGATCAGCGGCAGCATGTCGCTAAGTTCCAGCATGCACTCCACCAGGACGGGGTCGAAGTGTTCATCGGCTTCCCTGCGCAGCAAGGCCAGGGCGTCCTCAAAGCTCCAGGATTTCTTGTAGCACCGCGGCGAAACCAGGGCGTCAAACACGTCCGCGATGGCCGCGATGCGCGCGCCCAGGGGGATGGCTTCTCCCGCCGGCGGTTTTCCGTCAATGGCGGGGTAGCCGCGCCCGTTCCATTTCTGGTGGTGGTGCAGGGCAATATCCTGGGAAAGCCCGGAGATGTCCGAGGCGTCCTCGGCCAGGATGGAGGCTCCGATCTCCGTATGCCCGCGCATGACGGCGAATTCCCCGTCCGTCAGCTTGCCGGGTTTTTTCAGGATCAGGTCGCTGATGCCCACCTTGCCGATGTCGTGCAGCATGGCGGCAAGGCGGATGCGGTTTTTTTCGTAGCGGATGCGATTCCTGTCGGGCGTCTCTTCCAGCTTTTCGGCCCAGCGCTGGTACAGCTCCGCCGCGATGGAACCCACCCGTTCCGCGTGGGGGCCGGTTTCGGAAGGGTCATGCACCGCAGCCATGCGCAGGATGCCGTAAATGCCCTTGCGCTCCAGTACGCTGTGTTCCAGGGCGCTGGATACCTCTCGGGCCAGCAGCCGGGCGTTAAACTCCATGCTCGAAGTGAAGGGACATGGCTTGCCGGTGCGGGGATCAAGGCTGTTGATGAGTTGCAGCATGCCGGATACCTGCCCCATCTTGTCGAAAAATGGCAGCGTGAGCATGGATACGGTGCGGTAGCCCGTGCTTTCGTCAAAGGCGCTGTTGAAGCCGTAAGGCGCTCCGGGCGGCAGACGCCGGACGTCGGCCAGATTCAGGGAATCTTTGGACAGGGCCACATACCCGGCTATGGAACGTTTGGAAACAGGCATGCGCACGCTGGCGTAGGCGTACTTGTAGGCGTTGTCCACAGGGAACAGGCTGTCGTTGTGGGTATAGGCAAAGACGAGTTCGTCGCCTTCCGCCAGAAAAATCGTCCCGGCGTCGGCATGGGTGATTTCCCTGGCTTTGGCGAGAATGCGGTCCAGCACGGCGTTCACGTCCCGGTAGCGGGCGATCTCTTCCAGAAACTG
>JAISXC010000145.1 GCA_031270875.1 Desulfovibrio sp. | reverse complement strand
GCCACCCGGCATTGCCAACAAATCAGCAATATTCTCTTGGCTTCCTGTCAAACATCTATAGAATTCAATGCTCATGAGCACATGCGCCGGACGTCCCCGGTCGGTGATGAACACCGGCCCCTTGTTTGCTGCCCGCCTTGCTTCACTCGAATACTGGTTAAAATCGCGTCCTGAAAGCGTGGTAGTTTCCATGAAACACCTCAATTTTTCCTGTAGCATTTAATACTACAAGACTCGTACAATGTCAACTGCCCATGCCCATTGAACGGCTTGGCCGTTCGCGAACCTGCTGCCGTGCCTTCAAAACGGCTTGGCGCAGGCATTATGGCCGGAGGGGCTGCGGGAACCGGCTGCCGGTGGCAGGCAGTGTCCCCAGGACGCAAATGGAGGCCTTCTGCCGACAGTTCGGCGATTGTCAGACCGCGCCGGGCCGCTTCGCCAGTATCTTTGTTCCTTCGAAGTTGGGCTGACAATCAGCCGGTAGAAACGCGTTCGTGAAACGATGCCTTAATTTTGCCCCAATTTTTGCCTCTGTTCTATCTGAGGCGGCGGGGGCGCTGCCGCGTTGTTTCCGGCGTTTTCGCCGCGTCCATATCGGGCGACGCGCCTATGTTTTCCAAAGCTGCATCCATCTCCTTGATCTCCTTCTCCACGGCAATTTTCTCGACAGCAGCCCACTCCCGCTCCCTGCGCGGCATTTTGTCCCCCAGGAGCGGTTTCAACGCTTCCAGATGCTTACGCGCTTTCTCCAAGGCGGCTGTCAGGTCCACCCGGGCCGAGGCCTCCGGACCGGCTGCGGGTATGCGCGGGGCAGGCGTCGGCATGGGTTTCTGCTCCTGCACTTCCGGTCGGGCCTCCTGGGCTTCCAGAGCTTCTTGGGCCTTCCGGGCTTCCAGGGCCAGGCGCTCCGCTTCGGGCTTCTGCCTGACTTCCTGGGCCGGGACCTTCGGGGCCGGGGCCGCCGCTGCGGGCATGGGCGGTACAGGCCTCGCCCTGGGTTCTTGGGCCGGGGCCGCCACTGCGGGTGCAGGCCTCGGCATGGATTGCACTGCTTTCGGCCCGGCCTCCCGAGCTTCCTTGGCTTCTTGGGCTTTCCGGGCTTCCCGGGCCAGGCGCTCCGCTTCGGCTTTCTGCCTGGCCTCCTGGGCCAGGCCTTCCCCGTTGCGTCGTGAAAGACCAGGGAGGTGGCCACATGCAAGGTGGTCTTGACGACAGCCGGGGCTTGCCCCGGTTCAAGGGACACCTGCACTGTCCGGGTCTGCAAGGCGGGTGCGCTGGGAGAAATGGCTTTGCCGCGCTGATCGGCGCGTTCGCGGTACTGACGTATCTGCACGCCGTCCAGGGGCAAAAGCATGCGCAGGGATTCGTCCACAAGCTCCTGCGGCGTCCTGAGTTGCGTAGGCAGGGCAGGGGGCTGCTCCCCACCGGGTGCCGCAGCGCCGGGCACAGTGCCGCTCGGAACTACCTTGGCCGAAACCGGCCGCGTTCCGCCTGCTCCGGTCCCTGTCTCCTTTGCTGCGGCCTGAGCCTGGCCTTTGCCGTCTTGCAAAGACTTGCGTTTTGAATTGTTTTGCTTCGACTTGGACGCGTTTGCTTGCGTTTGCTTCTGATTAGGCGCAGGCGGGGAAGGAGGTACAACCCCTGACTCATCAGGCACCGGCACCTGCCCGGCCGGGCCTGTGCCGGTGCCTGAAACAGGAGGACTGTCCGGAGCCGGTGTAGGCAACACGCTCCCGCCTGGGTCCCCGGCACCCGCCTTGCTTATTTCCCCGTTGTTGCCGACCGGCGGCGACGCCGGCTTCTTCGGCTCCCCGGCCTTCCCTGCAGGCGGCGGCATATCCACAAGTTGTCCCTGAAGTTTACCCCCCGGAACAGCGCGCTTTAAAGAAACGCCTTCGGCTTGCGCGCCCGCCCGCATCGACTCGCCGCTCACAACCGCCGAAACGCCTGCCCCGACAGAGGACATATCGACCAAGGGCGCAGCAGGCTTGGCCGAAAACGCATCGTAACTTGCCGGCACGGCACCTTGCGGAACGCCGGGGGCTGAGTAAAACGGCATGACCTGCGGGTTTTCGGGTTGCCCCAAGACGCGGGTAGACGCCCTGCGCGCGCCCGGCGCAGCAGGTGCCTCAGCAGCAGGCGATGCAACTTCGGCCGGGCGCTGGGCTTGCGAAGCGCCGGAAGCTGAAGGCGCTTGCGTGCTTGCAGGCGCCTGTGTCTGCGCCGGAACTGAAAATTGCGGGGAATGCGGAGAGAGTTGTGGGAAAACCTGCGGAGAAGTGGAGAAACCGTAAGTCGGCGGTTGTGCTGATCCTAAAGACTGTTTATTTTCTTGCGAATCACCGTTTTGTCGGGTGTGTCTCCCCTCCCTCAAGGACAAGTGAATCCGCAGCCGAAGCAACGGACATGTATGCGCCGGGGACAATCAAGGCGCAAAGAAGCATCGTCTTAAGCATCTTTGCTCTGCCCTTGCGTTTGCGGAAGAGACAGCGGGAGCATGTGCGTAAGCACCGCACTCGGTAAAGGCCGGGGCTTATCAACGTATCGTTCGCGTCGCCACCTGACCGTAACTTTATCAATTGAAATTTTCCAATTTTCAAGAAAGTCCAGTCTCACCAACTCGTCAAGCGCATCGGTGAGGATATGCCTGTATTTATGGACCGGGCCACCGTAACCGCACCATGTCTTTAAGTTTTCGACCCGAACAACATGAGGTCCGGCCACGTGCGAAGAGGCATACCCCAGTACCCATTTTGTAAGGTCCACGTTCTTTGAAATAGAATTGCGAATATCCAGGTTGATATATCCGTAAAAAGAGTTTAGAAATATACCCATCGTGCTTTTAGGAATACAAAAAGAGTATTGCCCGCTCTCTTTATGGTGCAGCAACGGCCCCAAAAGCGGCATGCGTAAATCGTACTCCGGAGTCTGAATCAAGATTGTACCCTTGCCGATCCGCGAAAAAGACTCGGAAAGCCAGTCATACATGGCTTTCCCCTTGCTTTTCCGGCCTATCTTCGTGAGAAAATCGGCGCGATTGATTTGTATGGGTGTGTCGGGGGCACAATTGGCGGCGAGATGCAACGCCATGAGGTATACGTCCTGATCTCCCATGTCGAGCTCGACGCCCGTATAAAAGACCGCGCTCCCCTGTGGGCTGGGAAGCTGATAGTCGTTGACCATTGCCCGCTCGCCTCTGTGCCGGACGCTGAAAAGCGGGGTCCGCGCCAGATGCGTGGAGAGCGGCGCCGTGTTACCCGGCGTCTTGGGCACTATAGTCGGCAGCGTCAACATGGTGGCTCTCGGAACGTGTGCGGCTTTGGCGGCTGAGGCCTTGGCGGGCATCGTTGAAGCTCCTTGTCGGGGTTCTGCCTGGCATGCGACCGCTTGGAGCGGCTGCCGCCGGACGATTTGTCTAAGCATAGGCAAGGCGTCCGAAAAATCAAGGGAAAAATCAACAAAAAAATCTTCAACTGATTCAGTGCGATAGTCCATCGACGCCCGTAGCGGCCACCTGCCCCTTTTCCCCCGATCCTTGCCCGGCTTACCCCGTAAAGATCCGGATCGTCATAGAGAGCCGTCCAGCCCTCCGAAAATTCCGGTTTGGCCATGCGGCGCAACGATCTTAATCGCTTGTTGCGCAATTCCGCAACCCTTGCGCGCAACCCGCGCCCCGGCCGTCAGACCCATCCCGCGTGCCCGCGGGAGCCTCCGGCGCGGCTGTGTCTCTCCGTTCGGCATCGTCATAGAGAGCCGTCCACGCACCAGAATAATCCCAGATTGCCTCTGCTTCCCGACATCCTCTACCGCTCGCTGTCCAACCCCGCAACCAGGTCGCGCAACCTGCGCGAGAAAGGCGACTTCTCCCACGTGACCGCGGCGCACCCAGGCGGGCAGCGCCCCTCCCGACAGCATCGTCATAGAGAGCCGTCCAGAGTGCCGTCCGCGCAGTCGAGGAATCGCTGCTTGCCGGGCCGCCCGACGCTCTCACTCCCTCGCCGTCAAATCCTGTCCAAACGCGCAACCAGATCGCCCAACCCTGACCCCAGTCGTCAGACCCATCCCCTGTGACCGCGGCGACATCCGCCGCGGCTGTGCCTCTCCTTCCGGCATCGTCATAGAGAGCCGCCCGTCGTCATAGAGAGCCGTCCGCGCACTCGGATAATACCGAATTACCCTTGCCGTTCAACACGCCCGCGCCTCTTGCTGTCTGATTCCGTGACCCTCACGCGCAACCCACGCCAGACCGTCAGCCCCATCCCGCGTGCCCGCGGTGACCTCGGCCGCGGCTGTGCCTCTCCTTCCGGCATCGTCATAGAGAGCCGCCCGTCGTCATAGAGAGCCGTCCACGCACTCGAATAACATCGAATTGCCCTTGCCGTTCAACGCTCCCCCGCCTCTTGCCGTCTGATTCCGTGACCCTCGCGCCCAACCCGCGCCCCGGCCGTCAGCCCCATCCCGCGCGCCCGCAGCGACAGCCGACGGCGGTTGCGTCTCTCCGTTCGGCGTCGTCATAGAGAGCCGAAAAACAGGGCTATCCCTTTAAAAAGCAGGCTGTTGCCGTGTTATTCCGCGCCGAAAAAAGCTGTCTGCCCCTTTTGCTCCCCGGGGCCTGAAAAAGCCGGCCCTTGCGGCACAACGCTTTCAAGGCGGGGGATCGTCATAGAGAGCTGCGGCATCGTCATAGAGAGCCGTTTTGAACTTTTTAGATCGTCATAGAGAGCCGTGTGATCGCCATAGAGAGCCGCCCATCGTCATAGAGAGCCGAAAAATCGTCATAGAGAGCCGAAAAATCGTCATAGAGAGCCGCGGCGGTTCTGGAAAAGCGTTGCGGCAGTAGGCCGAAAAGGGGGTAAAAAATCGCTTCTTCTATTAAACCATAAGAGAACCATAAATAGAATTATAATATATAGCTAAAGGGGCAACCTGACGAATTTTTGGGCATGGTGCTGAAACCGTTGCGAGAGTAAAAAAATGCATAAGGTGCCCCCTTCGGCGCTGACGCGCCTCTGTCCCCCGCCGGGGGACAAGCAAGGAAGGTCGCTTCGCTCCCCAATACAGAACCTCTAAGGAATCCCCCCTAGCGTCGCTCCGCTCCGCTTTCCCCCGCCGGGGGATTTAGACACGCCCCCCGCGCTTTCGCCTCTCGCAGTGTGCTTGCGTGCAGGCAATAAGCAATAAAAACATTGCACCATTTTTCCGGCCAAGACACACGTTGCACAAGTCCCGTCAGGCCTAATCGGCATTTTAATTTCGCCGCGAACAAGCAATGTCTTAAAAATTGCTTTACAAAATTCGCGAAACCCAATAGCACCCTTTTCATGGAATGCACAATAACTACAATTTTGAGGAGGCTTAAAACATGAGTGACTTTGTGAAAGAGGCCCTGGAGATCGTCAAGGCACAGGCTGCCGTTCGCGCGATGACCGAGGAAGAGATTACTTCGATGGTCAAAAAGCTGGTTTCCGGCCTTTCCGGCCTTGCCTGCGCCTGTGGATCGGAAGAGGCACCGGCGTCAGCGTCAAGTGGCGACGCGGCAAAGAGTATCAAGGACCGCAGCATCCAATGCATGGAATGCGGGAAGGTGTTTAAAATCCTTTCCGCAAAACACCTGGCCTTGCACGGCCTGGACGCAAAAAGCTACAGGGAGAAATGGGGACTCAAGAAAGGAACAGCCCTGGCGGCAAAAGCGCTGCAGCGGGAACGGCGCAAGAAAATGCACGAAATGAAGTTGTGGGAAAGACGGGGGAAAGCCAAAAAAGAAGGATGACAGAACCCGCCTCGCAGAAAAAAAGGCCGCTCAAAAGCGGCCTTAACAAGCGCGCGCGCGGACGGGCCGATAATAACAGCCGCAGTTCTGTGGTATGGAAGACCGTTCCCGCGTCTTGATTTTTTAAAAAGCGTTCACTATGGACACATATGGGAGATTTCACCATCCCTGCCTTGCCCCTGCACCAGTGACAGCAACGCTTCAAACAAAAAATGAGAAACGCTTTGTCAAAGATTGAAGAACAACTGATTTCACGCATAAATGAATTGCAGATTGAAATTACGGCATTGCGTCCTTATAATGGCAATATGCTTTCCCAAATACGGCAGTATTACCGCGTGGGACTTACTTGGACGAGCAATGCAATCGAAGGATCGTCATATACTGAATCCGAGACAAAAATTCTGTTGGAGGACGGAATAACCGTCGGCGGGAAAACCTTAAAGGATACTTTTGCAGCATTAGGACATGCGCAGGCGTATGATTATATGTTCAGCCTTCTCAAGAACAAGGGCATTACTGAAAAATATGTACTGACCATGCACGGCATGATGAAAGGAGGTTTGGAAACCGACGAAGTGGGGGTGTACAGGACTCATGCCGTATTTGTTACCGGCTCTACGTTTAAGTTCCCGTCTGCAGGGGAAATTCCTTGCTTAATGCAGGAGATGTTCGCCGACACCATACCGCGAATGGCGAATCTTCATCCTGTTGTGCAGGCCGCAAAAATTCACGCGTGCCTTGTCGCCGTCCACCCTTTTGGTGATGGGAATGGGCGCACGGCGCGCTTGGCCATGAATACAATACTTATTCAAAACGGCTTTCTGCCGGTTCAAATCCATCCAGTGATCCGAAACCAGTACATTGAAGCACTTCGTACAGCTCAATCTACCGGAAATAGTAGCGAGTTTGTTGAATTAATTCTGCAGCAGGAAATTGAATCCCAGAAGGAAATCCTGCGGCTGGTAGGACAAACGCAGAAGACGAAGTATCGCAACATGGCCGTAGAGCCGAAATATCGCGAGGAACGATCCAAGATGGGCTTCTAACGGCAGCTGGGCCGCAACGCGGCCAAATGAGTTAAATGTCCAACCGTGAGAAGAGTGCAGACTCATCGCAGGGCCTTGGCGACGAAGCCGTAATCTCCGGCTAGGGGGAGTATAGGAACAATGAACATTCTACGTCGATATTTTGAAGAACCTGATCGCATGGATGCCCAAGAGCAGATTGTAAATGCGGTGACGGCAAACCCGCTGTATTTCTTGAATCAATACACTAAAGATCCGCGTACTTTTGAAGGCCGCTATATTAATTCCGATTTGATGAAAGAGATTTTTCCGATGTACCGCGCCTCAAAAGAATCCAGAAATTATTATAACCTTCCAGTGCATAATGCATCCGCCGTGCTGGCAGCACAACAATTTTTCAGCATTATCCAAGATCGCAGTAAAGCAGAACAGATTATTATGCATTTTGTCACAGGTACACCAGGTTCCGGGAAAACCACAATTATCCAGGAAGACAACGAGCTGCCGCATAAAGTGCGTGGCGTATACGAAGGCCAGTTAATTGACGAAAGCGCAATCTTGAAAATCAAATTATCACTGGAGATGGGGTTCAGACCACGAATTTCAGTAGTACATACAACGCCTGAACTTGCCCTCGACAACACCATAAACCGTTTCAATCTGATTGGCCGCGGCGCAAGCGTGGCGCTAATTGCAAAAATCCTTGGTGATCTCCCGGAAGGGTTGCAAAAAATTTTCAAATGTTTTGGAGAGAAGGTGGCTCTTGACATATCTGACCATCGCGACCTATCAAATACTAAGATTTTGGAGGGATGGGAACATCTGAATGTTCTTCAGAGTGAGGGCACAAATGAGCGAATCAAAACAAAACTATACGAATACCTTGAAAGCATCCGAGGAAACATCTCCGCTGAGTGCTACGCCCAGGCCGCTGGCCGACCCCCGGTCCTTGGAAGAAGAAATCAGCAGAGAGCATCGGGAGTGGCTGGAGAGAGCCGCAGCCAGTTGCAGGCGGATGGCCGTAGATCCGAAATATCGCGAGGAACGATCCAAGATGGGCTTTTAACGGCGCTCCCCGCGCCCATGATGTCAATAGCACATTATTTTGACCGGTATAGGTAGCACACGAATTGACCGATCCCCCCTACCCGTCAGCGGGTTAAGTGGTTAGTCGGACTACCCACCGGCATAGGGTATTCTGAAGCGTAAGGCAGCGCAGGAGTG
>JAISXC010000134.1 GCA_031270875.1 Desulfovibrio sp. | reverse complement strand
CTGCAGCCGGATGCCCCGGGCGCGTGGCGCTGGCGTCACGACAATACGTTACTGTTTACGCCGGACAAACCCCTGACGCCCGATACGCGATATACGGCGCACCTGGAGGGGTTATCCCTGCCGGACAGGGTGATCCTCAGGCCGGACAGGATATCGTTCACCACCTTTCCCCAAGCGGTCACATCCGGCGTACCGCGCCTGTGGACGGATCCTTCGCCGAAAGCCGCTCACGCGCTTTCCTGCACGCTCACATTCGCGTATCCGGTGGATATTTCCCGGATGGAACAATCCATCAGTCTGCGCGTGTCCGACCCCGCTTCCGGCCTGCGTTTCGGCCCCCTCCGTTTCGTATGGAACCCGACGCGGACCGAGGTGAACATCCATGCGCCCGTCATCACCCTCGGCGAAGAGGACGCGTTCGCGGAAATCCGTGTGCCGGGCATGCGATCCTACACGATTGAAGACGGGAATCCGATCTTGTCTCCACCGGCCAAAACCGGAATTCGTTACAATTTTTCCGTCCAGGGCCGGAAAAAACTTTTTTCGGTAAAGCAACTGAATCTGCAAGTGACAGCCAATGAAAATCTGGGACAGGAATACGAGCTTGTGTTGCAGACAAGCCTCTATGCGCGCCCAAGCGATGTGCTCAACACCTTGAGAATCATCCAGTTGCCTCGTGTTCAGCACGATGAAGCGGTAATTGCCTACGACTGGAGTAGCGCCCCTGTGGTGGCCGGGGAGGCGCTGAACAAAGGAAAGACCTTGGCCGTCGAATCCCTGCAACCGGACGACGAACCTGCAAACAGGCTGCGTTTTCGTGTCCGGCCCGACGAGGGAAGCTACATTTTCGCGTATATTCCCGCCGAATTCGCTTCCACCTCCGGCATTGCGCTCGGCAGGCCGTGGCAGGGCGTGCTCCGCGCATTGCCGCCGCGCCCGAAACTCGGTTTTCTCCAGCCGGGCAATATTCTGCCCTTAAAAGGCGAACGCACGCTGGACATCCATTCCACGGGCCTGACCTCCATTCGCTGGGAAGTCCGCCGGGTGCGCGCGCCTTTTCTGGCCCTGCTGGCCTCTGACGGTGAACGGTACAACGCATTCGCCGATCCTCCGGTCGACTACAGCATGAGCGACGTGAGCCGCGGCGAACTGCGGCTTGTCCGCACATCATCTGGGGAACCGCAGTTTTCCGTTCTGGACCTGCGCCCGCTCCTCCAGGACGGAGGAGGCGACAGGCGCGGCCTCATGCTGATCCGTCTGAGCGGTATGGACGGCGACAAGGAACTGGTCCGGGAAGAGCGCTTCGTGCTGGTGACGGATTTGGGGCTAATGGTCAAAAAATCCGCTGTCGGCGAACGCGACGTGTTTGTGCTCTCGCTCTCCGGCGGTGGTCCGGCATCCGGGGTTTTGGTGCAAATTCTGGGAGCGAACGGTCTCCCCGTGGCCGAGGCGCATACCGACGCGCGGGGGCATGCGCGGTTGCCGCAGCTTGACGGACTGGAGCGGGAAAAGCGCCCTGTGGCCATAGCGGCGTCCCGCGCGGTCGGTAACGGAAACGGGGACGGCGTGGATCTGGCCTGGATGCCTCTGCGCGACAGCGCGCGCAAGGTGGATTACAGTTCCTTTCCGACGGCGGGCCGTCTCGCGCCTCCGGGAGGGATTACCGCCTATGTGTTCGCGCAACGGGGTATTTTCCGTCCCGGGGAAACGCTGCTTTTCGGTTGCGCCGTCCGGCGGACGGACTGGAAAGAACTTCCGCAGGACATGCTGTTGCAGGCCGTTTTGTTCAACCCGGTCGGCACGGAAGTCATGCGCCGGACATTCGGCGTGGGCGCGGAGGGCCTTGTCGGGATTGAGTGGCAATCGCAGGAAAATTCGCCGACCGGCCGCTACAGGCTTGACGTGCAGCTGGCCGACTCCGGAAAATCCGGCGGGAATGCCGTTGTCCTGGGCACGACAGCCGTGCGGGTGGAAGAATTTCAGCCGGACACCCTGGAGCTTGCCGCGCGGTTTGAACCCGCCCAAGACAGAGGCTGGCTGCCGTTGCCCGATCCGGCCGTCGTGCGGGCGCGTGTCCAGCTGAAAAATCTGTACGGCATGCCCGCCACGGACCGCCGGGTCAGGGCAACGTTGCGCATTCTTCCGGCCGTCTTTCGTTTTCCGGGCTATGAGGATTACACCTTTCATGACGCATCGCCATACCATGGGGAGGCGCGGGAAACAATCCTGCCTGAAGCGCGTACGGGGCCTGACGGAACGGTGGGCATTCCCCTGCCTCTGACGGGACTGCGCGCCGGAAGCGTAACCTGTTCGTTGCTGCTGGAAGGTTTTGAGCCGGGCGGTGGACGCGCTGTGAGTCTGCAACGGGACGTGTTGCTGTCTCCCCTGAAAACGATCCTGGGGTACAGGGGCACAGAAGCGGGCGTCAATCCGGATTTTATCCCCCAAGGCAGGGCGGCGGGGCTTGAATTCCTGGCGCTGAATCCGGCGCTGGAAAAAGTCGATGCCGGCCCGCTGCATTTTGTGGTCTACGCGCGCCGGTATGTGACAAGCCTTGTGACGGACGCCAGAGGAGAATACCGCTTTGACGAAACGCCTGTGGACAAGGAATACTCCCGCGCCACCCGTACCGTGGATGCGCGGAAAGGGTTGCGCTGGAATATCCCCACGGAAAACCCCGGCGATTATGTGCTGACGGTGCGTAACGGGGCGGGTGAAGTGATGGCGTCAGTCCCCTTCACTGTGGCCGGGGACGGCCTGCGCGCCGGGGTTTCCCCTGTCCCGGGCAAATTGCGCGCGCAGATCGACAAGAAGGACTATGAAGCGGGCGAAACCGCGCATATCCGTCTGACGACGCCCTACGACGGGGCCGGGCTTATCACGCTTGAGCGTGACGGCGTCGAGGCGCACAAGTGGTTCCGGGCCAAGGCCGGAGAGAGCGTGCAGTCCATAGTGATTCCCGACGAATTTGAGGGCCGGGGCTATGTGAACGTGTCTTTTGTGCGGGATGCCGATTCCCCGGACATCTATATGAGCCCCCACTCCTACGCGCTTGTTCCCTTTACGGCCGGCATACGCAGACGCGATATGGAGATCAGGCTTCGCGCGCCGGAGATTGTCCGCCCGGGGGACAACATTTCCGTTGCCGTGACGGCGCGGGAAGCCGGCAAGGCCCTGGTTTTCGCTGTGGATGAGGGCGTGTTGCAGTTGACGCGCTTCGATACCCCATCACCGCTGGACTACCTGCTGAGAGACAGGGCTCTGTCCGTGGAAAGCATGCAGGCCTTTGATCTGCTGATGCCCGAGCATGCCCGTCTCAGGGGACGTATCCCGGGCTTCGGCGGCGACATGGTTCCCGGCGGCGGACGCTTTCACAACCCCTTCAAGCGCCGGGGGGAACCTCCCCTGAACTCATGGGCCTTCGTGGATGTGGGGCCGCAGGAGACGAGCGTCGTGATCCCCGTGCCGGACTACTACAACGGCCGGGTGCGCATCATGGCTGTGGGCAGCGCTCCCCGGACAACCGGCAGCGCGCGGGCGGACACCACGGTGCGCGGCAACGTGGTACTCACTCCCCAAATGCCGCTTCAGGTCGCGCCCGGAGACTCCTTTACGGCTTCCGTGGCCGTGGCCAACAACATTGCGGGCAGCGGCAGGGACAAGACGGTATATCTGGACATAGAGCCTGATGCGGTTTTTACCGTTGAGGGAAAGACGGCATTTGCCCTGCCCGTGGAGGAGCACGGCGAAAAAACGGTATTTTTTGACGTCAGAGCAAAGGATATTCCCGGAGAGGCGAAAATCCGCTTCACTGCGCGGGAAAACAAGGATACGGCCAATCCCGGCGCAAGCGCGGCAAGAAAGTCCTCCGTTTCGGTGCGCCCCGCTTCGCCACGCCGCACGGAGCAGGCCGCCGGCCGCATTGCTTCCTCCACGGACATCAGGGTGGAGCGCGACATCTATCCCTATGAAGCGACAGCGCAGGTTGCCGTATCCGGGCTGCCTCTGCCCGCCGTCCGTGGTCTGGCGATGTACCTGGACCGCTATCCCCACGGCTGCGTGGAACAGCTTGTCAGCAGGGCTTTCCCCTATGCGGTGCTGTATAACAGAATGGAATTATTTGTTGATGCGAAACGCTCCGGCGCAAAAGTGAGGGAGGAGGCCGGCAAGCTGATCGACGCGGCCATACACGCCATCCAGGCCGCGTTCCATCCCGGGGAGGGAGTGGGCGCATGGCCCGGTTCCCCGCCGGATTCGTTGCGGACTGTCTACGCGGGAGATTTCCTTCTGACTCTCCACGAAGCGGGACGCGGTTTGCCCGGCGGTCTGGCGGACAGCGTGTGCGACGCCATTGAAAAAATGGCTTTGCGAACGCCCGTTTCACCGGAAGACGCCAGAATCAAAGCCTACGGCATATGGGTGCTGACCAGGGAAGGGAGAATCACCACCCGGGCCATAGACCATTTGCGGGAATATCTTGACAGCCATGTGCCCGGCTGGAAGGAGGATCTTACCGGCACTCTTCTGGCGGGCAGTTTCGCCATCATGCGTATGGACGGGCAGGCGGGACGGCTTGTGGACGCCTACGTCTTTGACGAAAAGGAATTTGTGCAGCGCGGGCTGTTCTCCGGACTGGCCGTGAAAGCCCTGCGCACGGCCGTGCTGGCCAGGCATTTTCCGGACAGGCTGAAAAAGGGCGAAAATGACGCGCAAAGCATGATTGACGCAGCCCTGCTGGCCCTGAACAGTCACGAGTACTCGACGTTTTCCGCCGCCCAGAGCATACGCGCGCTCATGGCGCTTTCCTCCGCGGCAGCCGCGTCCCTGAATTCCGTGCGTCTGCTGTGCGTTGAGGGCGCCGGAGAAACGGCGCTACTCGCGGAGAGAGGGGATTTGTTGACCCTGGACGCGCCCGCCTGCAAGGCTTTTCGTGTGGAAACGCCGGGGGAGGGCGCTGTTTCTTTGTATTGGCAGCTAAGCACGGACGGATTTGACCGTCGTCCGCCGACAGAGGCCTCCGCGCGACGGATGGAGGTCAATCGCGTGTACCGGAATGCCGATGGCCGGGAAGTTTCCGCCGTGCATCTCGGCGATGAGGTCACTGTGCGCATAACGGCGCGGGCGCTCGGAAAGCCTGTGCCTGACAGCGTGATCGTGGATCTGCTGCCGGGGGGCTTTGAAATGGTTTTGCCGGGCAAAGGCGAGGAAGACGGCGATTCGGCCTCTTCCCCGGCATCGCTCAGGACGGAGCGCCGTGAAGACCGTCTGCTGCTGTTTACCGATCTCTCGACGGAACTTTTTGAATACTCCTATAAAATCAGGGCGGTGAACAAAGGCGCCTTTGCTATCCCGCCCGTTCATGCCGAGGCTATGTACGACCCGACCGCACAGGCCACTTCCGCAGCCGGGATTATGGCGGTGCGCTGACGGCATGTTCCGGCTGCGGAGGTGAGCTGTGCGGCGTATGGTACGATTGGCCGCTGTGGCGGCGCTTTTCGCGTTTCCCGGCATCCCGGCGCTGCTTGTTCTGACGCCTCCTCCGCCGTTGTTGGAGGGCGTGGCGTTTTCCCGCATCGTTGAGGACAGAAACGGCGTTGTCTTACGTCTTTCACTCGCCACGGACGAGACATACCGCCTGCGGACGACATTGGACGAAATTGCTCCGGAGGCCGTGCGGGCGACGTTGCTGTATGAAGACAGATATTTTTATCTGCATCCCGGCGTGAACCCTTTTTCCCTGCTCCGGGCCGCCTGCTCCACCTATTTTGGCGGAGGAAGGCGCATGGGCGCTTCCACCATCACCATGCAGGTGGCGCGCTTGCGCCTTGGCCTGAAGACCGCGACGTTCGGCGGCAAGCTGGCGCAGATATGGGCGGCGTTGCATCTGGAGCGCCATTATTCCAAACAGGAAATTCTTGAAGCGTATTTCAATCTGGCCCCGTATGGCGGCAATGTGGAGGGCATAGGCGCCGCGGCGCGGGTGTATTTTCACAGCGCGCCCGCCCGACTGACGCGGGAGGAATGCCTGGCTCTCGCCGTGACGCCGCAAAATCCGGCACGGCGCAATCCGTTGAGCGGTCGGGATTTTCAAAAAACGCGCGACAGGGCGCGTCTGCTGCTGTCGGCGGAAAGCGGTTCGCATACTGACCCGCGGCCGCTACGCGTGCATGGCCCGGGCGACCTGCCCTTTATGGCGCCCCATGCGGCGGGCGAACTTCTTGCTGAAGCGGGGCCGGGGGAGCGTGTGCGCAGTACGCTGGATATGCGGGCCCAGCGGGTTCTGGAAAAAATCATCGTCCGGTTCACGGCCCGCCACGGGATATACGGCCTTAATAACGCCGCGGCGATGCTGTTGCACTGGCCGAGTATGGAAATACATGCGCTGGTCGGTTCGGCGAACTTTTTCGGGGCGCAGATTCAGGGACAGGTGGACGGCACGCGGGCGCGGCGCTCTCCGGGGTCCACGCTCAAGCCTTTTATTTACGCTCTGGCGCTGGACCAGGGGTTGATTCATCCCATGACGCTTCTGGCGGATTCTCCGCGCAGCTTCAGCGGGTATGACCCGGAAAATTTCGACCGCAGTTTCAAGGGCCCGCTTCCGGCGTGCGAGGCCTTGCGCCTGAGCCGCAATCTTCCGGCGATCTCGCTGGCCTCCCGTCTGCGCGATCCCGATTTGTACGCGTTTTTGCGGCAGGCCGGTGTCGCGCTGCCCGAAGACGCGCAACATTATGGCTTGAGCCTTGTGTTGGGCGGCGCGGAAATAACCATGCGTGAACTTGGGAACTTGTACGCCATGCTGGCCAATCAGGGCTATCAGCGCCCCGCGCGGCTGGCAATTCCGGCGTGGGCCGGAGAAGCGGCCGTTCCCAGGCGTCTCCTTTCGCCGGAGGCGGCCTTCCTGACACTGTCCATGCTCAAGGAACCCGGAGAAAAGGTCGCCTCCTTCGGCGGGCATGTGCCGGTATACAAAAAAACCGGCACATCCAACGGCTTCCGTGACGCGTGGACGGCGGGAGTGGTGGGGCAATACGTGCTTGTGGCCTGGGTGGGCAACTTTGACAATTCGCCCAATCCGTTACTGGTGGGCGGCGAAGTGGCGGCCCCGCTTTTTATGGACATGGCCCGCGCGCTGGGAAACCTGTATTCCCTGAGCGATCTGGCCGGGCGGAGCCGTGAGGGACTGAATCTTCGTCAGGTGGATGTATGCAGGGCGACCGGCGATCCCGACACTTCGCTGTGCGGGGATGTGGTTAAAACATTGTTTATTCCGGGGGTTTCGCCCGTGCGTTCATCCGGGATATTCAGAACCGTCCTCATTGACCGGGAAACGGCGCTACGGGCTTGCCAGCCTGTGCCGGGCCGTACGGAAGAACGGATTATGGAATTCTGGCCGACGGACATGCGACGGATTTTTCTGCGCGCGGGCATTGTTAAGGCCGCTCCCCCGCCCTTCAATCCGGAATGCCTGGCCGGGCTTGCGTCAGGAGCCTGGACGGCGCCGGGGAAACCGCCGCGCATCAGCATCCCCAAGGAAGGCGTCACATACAGAATACAGATGTCGGATCCGTCGCGCGCCCGCATCCCCCTTACCGCGGATGCGGATGCCGACGCGAACGGAATATTCTGGTTTGCCGGCAACACATTTCTGGGGCACAGCGAACCGGGGAAACATCTGCTCTGGACTCCGCGGGCAGGTGTGACGGAACTGCGGGCTGTGGACGATCTTGGACGTTCCGCCCGTCAGAAACTCTCCGTACTGGTCGCTCCATAACAAATCCCACACCGTAAGTTCCCGTCGCGCACGCTCCTATTCGGTATGCTTTCTGTAATACAATAGCCATAGCGATGGCCGTTTCTTTTGGACTTGGCCGACCGGCGGGGAGTGAAACGCGCCCGCATAGGGCCGGCAAACAAAACCGCCCGTACCGCCTGGAGCCTTCTGGTTCATGGCGCGGCATATAAACTTTCAGACACAGAGGGATGGTTTGAAAGCTGTGGATATTTTCAATGGCAAAATACTCTAGAGCATTTTGCTATTGAAAATATCTAGAAATCATTTAGAATGTCCGCATGTCGATAGCAAGCAAAGACACTCGGGAAAGGGCCGTAGAAGCATACAAGAATGGCGCATTCACCCAGCGGCAACTGGCCAATGCCTATTGCGTGCATTACAAAACCATCCAAAATTGGCTGAAA
>JAISXC010000100.1 GCA_031270875.1 Desulfovibrio sp. | reverse complement strand
GTCGTCTGCGCCGTGCCGGACGGAGACGGGCGGGCCAATGCGGCCTTGGCGCGCCTCGGCGCGCGCCTTGTTCATTACAGGCTGGACCGCAAGGGCGTAAATCCCCTGCGGGATATGCGGACCTTGCGGGATTTGACGCGGTTGCTCAAGGAGGAAAGGCCGGACCTGCTCTTCGCCTCGACCATCAAGCCCGTCATTTACGGATGCATGGCCGCGCGCCTTGCGCTTGTGCCGCATGTCTACGCCGCCATTACGGGCCTTGGCTACGTCTTTGAGGCGGATAGCGTTTTCAAAAAGTGCGTCAGGCTGCTCGGCGTGGGGCTCTACCGTCTGGCCCTGGGCAAGGCGGAAGGGATTTTTTTCCAGAACCGGGACGACGCCGGGGTTTTCCGCGAGAGCGGCATTATCGGCGACAGGACGCGGGTGTTGTTTTCACGCGGCGTCGGCGTGGATACAAAGCATTTTGCTTTGGCGCCCCTGCCGCCGCCGCCGCCTGTTTTTCTGCTTGTGGCCCGTCTGCTGGAAGCCAAGGGCTTGGCGGAATACGCCGCGGCGGCGCGCTTGCTGAAAGCCCGTTATCCTGATGCGCGTTTTCAGGTGCTGGGGCCGCCGGAACAGGGCTTCGGCGGCGTGGGCCTTGACAGGGTGCGGAGTTGGGAAGCCGAGGGCTGTATTGAATACCTGGGCCGGACAAACGACGTGCGTCCTTATTTGGCGGCGGCGCATGCGCTGGTGCTTCCCTCATGGCGCGAAGGTACGCCCACTTCCATCATGGAGGGCATGAGCATGGGGCGGCCCGCCGTGGTGACCGACGTCCCCGGCTGCCGCGAGGTCGTGCGCGACGGGGTGAACGGTTGTCTTGTGCCTGTGCGGGATGCCCGGGCGCTGGCCCGCGCCATGGAAAGTTTTATCCTCATGCCGGAGAGCATCGCCCGCATGGGGGCTGTCGCGCGCGAAATCGCCGTGCGGGAATGCGATGCGGAACATGTGGCCGCGCAAATGCTGAGAGAAATGAACATCCGACAGGAGGATGCGCCATGATAAGCGTGTACCGCAAGACATTGCTGCAGGCGGTTGATATTTTTTGTTTGCTGCTGGCGCTTTTTGTGACGGAGCTGACCACCATTGAGCCCGGTTTGAGCGTGTTTCACGATTACACCGGAGCCTCGCTGTTTACGGTGTTTTTTTACATGCTGTTTTACTATATTCTGGACGCCTACAGCGTGGGCCGGGAAGATTTCAGGGACACCGCCGGACGCGTGTTGCTGGCCTGCGTGCTGGGCATCATTTCCTCAAGCACTGCTTCCTATTCCTTTGAACACTGGCGTTTTGACCGTGAAACGCTGATAACGCTTTTTACTCTCACTTTCTGCTTCAGCCTCGGCTGGCGCTATCTGTATTACCGCAATGCCGACAGGTTCACGCATCCCCTGCGGGTATTGCTGGTAGGAGTGGACAGCGCCGGCAAGGTGCACAGCCTTTTGGCCGAGGGTCTGCCAAAGGCCGAGATTATCGGCTATGTGGGGGAACCGGGGCAGGGGCCGCAGGCGGGGCCTTGCCTTGGCGCTCCCTTCAAGGCGCTGGATGTCGCCGAGGCCAGAGGCGTCACCATGATCGTGCTTTTGCCGAACGCCCCCATTGACGACGATATAGCCCACGAATTGCTGGAGGCCAAACTGCGCGGGCGCATGGTCGTGGACATACGCACTTTCTATGAGCATGTCGCCCAGCGTCTGCCGCTTTCCCAAATCAACGACGAGTGGCTTTTGCAGACGGAAGGTTTTTCGCTCAACACGCGCGGCTCGCTCCGGCGTCTCAAACGGGCTCTGGATGTGCTGATTTCGCTTGTTCTCCTCGTTCCCGCCGCGCCTGTCATGTTGCTCACGGCTCTTATCGTGCGTCTGGAATCGCCGGGGCCGGCCATTTACCGCCAGGATCGAGTGGGACTGCACGAAAAGGAATTTACGGTGTATAAATTCCGCTCCATGCGCGCGGACGCGGAAAAAAACGGCGCCGTCTGGGCGGAGGCCCGCGACAGCCGGGTGACGCGTTTCGGCAGATTTATCCGCAGGGTGCGCATTGACGAGCTGCCCCAGATATGGAACATTCTCAAAGGCGACATGAGTTTCATAGGCCCCAGGCCCGAGCGCATGGCCTTTGTGCGCGGACTCAGGGAAACCATCCCCTATTACAGCCTGCGCCATACCGTCAAGCCGGGGCTGACCGGATGGGCGCAGGTATGTTATCCCTACGGGGCTTCGGAAGATGACGCCCGCCGCAAACTGGAATACGACCTCTACTATATCAAAAACATGTCCATTCTGCTGGACGTGCACATCATATTCAAAACCGTCGGCGTGGTGCTGTTTCCCAAAGGGGCTCGCTGAACAGGAACGCTTGCGCCCGTCGCGCAGTTATCTTTTATGCCTGCCTTCAAGTTTCTGAAAAACATGTGGGTCTTCGACGCTCACTGTGGAATTGCCCCTGAAGCGCAACGCCCTGGCGTGCCCGGCCTCTTTTGCGCGACTTCATGCGCGATTTCGTCAGGAAAAATCTGGAAGCGGAAGGATATGACGCGTGGTATCGCCGTAAGGTGGAAGCCGGTGAACGCGCTTATCGTGAGGGGCGTTTCATTTCTCAGGAGGAAGCCGCGGCAAGGGCTGAAAAGCGACGGATGGCCCTGCTCGGCGATAAGGCCGGGCAATGAAAATCGTCTGGACTGAACCGGCGGATTCAGACCGTGAGTGGATTATAATGTACTTCTCTATCAAATATGCGTGGAGACGGAAGTATAATCAGGCCTGATAATCGGATCGTTACTCTACAGGCAGAGCTGGATTCCCCGCCATAAGACGCTCGTTGCCGCAGCCCTTGTAAAGAAACGCGCCGGGCGCCATGCGGTTGTTATCGCCGACCCTGCCGCGATCCAGAAGCAGGCTGCGCGGGCCGAAATGGTTGCCGCTCCCGATACGGGCGCCGCCCAGCAACGTGCTTTGATAGGCCAGAAAATTGTAATCCCCGATA
>JAISXC010000079.1 GCA_031270875.1 Desulfovibrio sp. | reverse complement strand
ATCGGCGTGCGTATGGACATACCCCAATTGCAGGGCCTGTTCGACAAGATAGGTCTGGGGCAGCAGACCCTGGTCACCGCGCCTTACAAGAACGCCGGTTCCTATCTGCGCCAGCTCTCCCCCGAGGAGAAAGCCTACTTTGAATCCGTGCTGAACGACATGCATGCCCAGTTTGTCCGGATTGTGGCCGATGGGCGGCGCATGACCACGCAGGACGCGGCGCGGCTGGCTGACGGAAAAATTTTTACCGGACGCGAGGCCAAGGAATTGGGGCTTGTGGACGAACTGGGTGGGCAGGAGGCGGCCCATCGCTGGCTCGCCCGGAAAACCGGCGTGCCTTTTGAACGCAGGCTTCTGGTCAGACCGAAAAAAAAGAACCTGCGTCCGCAGGACATCCTGAAGGCCTGGTTTGGCTTTGATATGTTTGACGTGGGTGATATCTCCTGGCAATCTCCTGTTTTTCTGCATCAATTTTAACAGGCTGCCGGGAGTTTGGGCCCTCTTTGATTCTGCCGGAAGAATCTGCGCAAAGTATCTTGACAAAGCCGGCGTGCCTGGGGCAGTATCTCTCTCCACCATGGGGCTGTAGCTCAGTTGGGAGAGCGCTTGAATGGCATTCAAGAGGCCGTCAGTTCAATTCTGTCCAGCTCCACCAGAAATTACAAGGGTTTACGGAGATAATCGTAGACCCTTTTTCGTTATCCAAGCATTTTTATGCCGGATTTATGCTGGATTTTGAAGTAAAGGAATGGCTGTGAGCTTTCACGCAAGTTGTAGCGCGAAAAAAGACATTGCCAAACACGAACCATTCCCGCTCGTCAAAGTCCCCAGCGTATCGGGGTGGACGTAAGCGCACTGATCGCCGCTCAGTTCATTCGCCTCAAGGAAGAGAGGCCTGTCCCTGCGGCGGCACAATGCTGATTCCCAAAGCAAAGCATCCTCTGGACCAAAAACCCGCGGATAAAACGATTATGGGGCATTGAGGCAGTGTTTTCGGGCGTCGTCGGGCGCTGTATTCAAGCAGTATTGAGCGGTTCACGGAAACAGGCTCCCGGCTTTGCCGCGGGCAACTGACTGTTCAACGGCAATACCCAGGTATATATAGCGTTCCGCCAAGATCTGCGCTGGCAGACTCAGGGAAATATGGCGCAGTTCCGTCGGGCTGAAGCCCGTCAGCCATGCCGCCGCGCTATGGCCCGCATCGGACAAATCCGCAAGCGGGGTAAAAATGACCGCCGGACAGGTTTTGTAAAGGTACAGGCCGCCGTTGGCAAGCACCAGCGGAAAGAGGCAGCAGGCAACGGGGCGTCTCTCCCGCGCGAGGCGACAGCCGCGTCCGCCGCGGGCCTTGCAGCCCCTGTCGGCGATATAGGCCATGTCGCCGGCGAGCAGGTAAAAATCCTCACCCAGGTCGGGCCGCGTTTGCCACGGCAGAAGCGCCATGGGAAAAGGCTCCGAATTGTCCTGCGGGCCGCAGCAATACCGGCAGTCGCGGCAGTAGCCGTTCTGCAGCCAGGCATCGCGCCACAGAAGTTTTCTGCGCCGCGGGAAACGTCTCCGCCACAGATTCAGATAATATTGAAAATCCCGCCGCATGCCATCCCGCTTACGTATGTTTTGCAAGGCTGTCAACGGCGGCGGACATATCTCCCAGGGCAATCGAATGAAATTTTAGAAAAACCTTGGAAATTACGCCATCTCTCCGGTAACTGTCGGGTTTTCAGCGCGTCCCGCCGCGCTGTGAACTGCGGGAGTGATGCCGTTTGTATGGCCTTTCGGACGTCAGCCGGGAGCGGCGGTTCACAGATTGCGTTCTTTCAGCCCGGAACCGCCTCCGGCCGGTTTTTCGCCGGGTGGCGTGGTCACTGTTTGCAGACCGGGCGTCAAATCCTGCACTTCCGTGGGCGGAGCCAGCGGATTGGCCGCCGTGCGCGTGATGTCCCTGCTGTCGCGCACATAGAGATTGCATGCAAGGCCGAAGCACTCATACACCGCCGCGACCGTGCCCCCGAGCCGCTCCCCGGCATCGCGCGGCGGCGGAACAAGCACATAATAGTTGCGCGTCAGGCCGCCTCTTTTGGGTTCCACAAGGCAGGAAACAAGCCATTCCTTTTCCCCGTCGTCGTTCCAGTCCAGAATGGCCACCATGCCGAGGTCGAGTTGCTGCGTGGGATGGTTTATGCTGAAACCGTTGGGTCGGTGCCGGACGCGGCTCTCCTGGAGCAGGGTGGCGGAAAATGTTTCTCCCATATACACATGGCCGGAATCCCCGAACATGAAGGAAGGGGAAAGGCGTCGAAACAGCGTGTCTCCGTACTCCCTGTAGCCGGCCGGAGAAAAGGACGGCAGCCAGCTTCCGTTTTCCGTCAGCAGGCGGCGGGCCTGAAGTTCCTTCGGCATGTGTTGAGCCATCTGGGCAAATTTGTTTTCGTCGATGACGGTCACAGATTTGACGCCACAGCCCGCAAGCAGCGCCACAAGGCAGAGCGGAGCAAAAAAACGCGTGGACATTTGTTCTCCTCGGAAAAACAGATGCTTCTGTTTATGCGTCTTCAACCCGCTTGTAAAGACAAATGCGGCTGCGGCATTTGGCACAATATCTGCATACAACATCTGCATAAGGTGAAATTCCTTTCTCTTTCCATAGAAACCACGCGAGGATTGTATGGCAGAAACAGCGCGTCTGGAACTGTCTTCCCCATCGCCTGAGAATTCGGGCCGCCCGTTCCGCCGGCCGCTTCTTGCCGCCCTGTTTGTTGGAATTTTCGCGCTTTCGGCCCTTGCAGGCTGGTGGCTTGCCGGCGGACGAATACGCAGCGTAAGCGCGGTGCTGGACGCCAGACTCTCTCCGGTGGTTCCGGAATTCTCCGCCCGACTGGAAGAAATAACGGTACGGGAAGGCGACAGGGTGTCGGCGCGTCAGGCGGTGGGGCGGGTGGACGCAAGCGGTTATGCGCGACAACTGCGTGAGGCGGGCAGAGATGCGGCTGCTCTGCGTCCGTCGCTTATGGAAGAAACAGCCGAACGCCTCAAAGTCCTGCAGGAGGCGGAAAGATCAATTGTTGTTCGGCTTGCCCAATCCCGCAATGAGGAGGAGGCAAGACGCCGCATTCGTGAAGACCGCGTGATGGAACATGCGCGCGCGCAGCTTGCCCTGCGCTCTCTCGACAGTCAAGGGGGCGAGAAGGTTGTCGGCAAAGCGCGCTATCAAGAGGCCCGGCTGGCCGAGGAACAGACTCGCCTCAAAATGGAAATCGCCAGAGAAGATTTTGAACAATTCAGCCGCATGCGCGCGGTCGCGGATCAGGAGTTGCGCCGGATACGCGAAGAAGGCCTGAAGACGGGCGGAATTGAAGGCGGTATCCATCAGGTTCCGGCCGATACGGTCGGAACCTTGTACGCGCCGGTGAGCGGCACGGTGCTGCACGCCTCCGCCGCGCCGGGGCAGATGGTAAAACGCGGCCAGCCTGTCCTGTTGATCCTGCCCGACGGCGAGGGAGCGGAGAGCGCCTTCCGACTCGTGGCTTATTTTCCTCTGGAGGTCAAAGACAATCTTGGCGCTGGTCAGCCCTGCGACGTCAGATTTGACGGAGAGGCGGACGCAGTGCAAGGAGAAGTCGAGGAACTCATGCCCCCGCAAACATTACCTGGGGATGCCCTCACCGGAACAACGGCGGCACAAGCGCCGGACGCTGCGTCTTTCGGCATGCAACTTTTTGTTCCTGTGCGCATCCGTCTGAAAGACCAGCCGAAATCAGCCCTGCGATCCGGCAGGTATGCTTCCTGCGTGGTCAGGACGCGCGGCATTTTCGGTTTCCGGGGTTTTTAGAGCATGTTGCTATTGAAATTATCCAGAAATCATTTTGCCGTCCGTCGTGCTCACGGCTTCATAACTGATGCCGTCCAGTCTGGGCATGGAAGCGACAAGCGGACACATGATCCAG